>NZ_JBHUCD010000012.1:0-45752 GCF_042786555.1 Paenarthrobacter sp. NPDC056912 | reverse complement strand
TTTTTCACCCCTACTTAAAACCACAACCCCACACCCCCCCCCCCATTTTTTTTTTTTGGGGTTTTTTTTTTTTTTTGGGGGGCGCCGGCCGGTGGCCCCCGCCCCCGCCACACTGGTCAGACCAGCGCTATAGACGCAACGGTGTTTCGCAGCTGGCCCAGGCCCGCTGCTCTTGTGATTAGTTCATCGCCGGGCTGAAGGAAAACCTGTGGATCACGGGCGTTCCCAATTCCGGCTGGGGTGCCCGTCAGAATGACATCCCCGGGTTCCAGAGTCAGGCCGAGGCTCAGTTCGCTGATGATGCGGGCAAAGGAAAAAGCCATCAGAGATGTGGATGCGCTTTGTAGGACCTTTCCGTTGAGCACGCATTCAAGCAGGATATCCCGTGGCGCCACTATCTGATCAGCTGTAGTGATCCAAGGCCCCATGGGCATGGTCTTGTCGATCGATTTACCCTTGAACCATTGGCCTCCGTGTGCTCGTTGAATGTCCCGGGCGGAGACGTCATTGGCGAGCATGTATCCGTAAATATGTTGGGCAGCATGGGCTTCAGGAATCGATCGGCCGCCCTTGCCGATGACTATCGCGACTTCGGCCTCGTAGTCCCATTTTCTGCTCAAGTCGCTGTCCACGGAGATTCCGTCCTGAGGGCCGATGGCTGTGTTGGGAGCCTTCGTGAAAAACGTTGGATGCTCCGGGCGGCCTGCTGGTTCCTGGCCTTCGCGTTTACCTGCGGATTCCTCGAAGTGCTCCCAATAATTCCACCCGACGCAGAAGATGTTCTTGGTGAAGCGTTGGATGGGTGCTCCGAACCGTGCTTTCTCTATGTCGAGCACAACGTCGAACGGACCGGGCTGAGGCAGGTTACCTGACCTCACCACGTCGTCCACAGTTCCCGCCGACGCCGGAAGGATACCGACAGTACCGGTTTCCGGGGTTACCACACCGATTCGCCATGAGTCTTCATGAAGGACGGCTGCAATTCTCATGAGGGACTTCCCTCCGTTGATGAGGGTTCGGCCAGGACCGCTATCGCGTTAATCTCTATCAGATAGTCCTTGTTGACAAACTTGGACACCTCGACCATGGTCGACGCCGGTGCATCACCGGTGAAGTATCGCTTGCGAACTGCGTGGATCGCATCGAAGTCCTCCATATTGCGGACGTAGACATCCACACGGGCTATGTCGTCCAGGGTTCCGCCTGCCTCCTCCACGGCGGCCTGTAGATTCTGACACACTTGATGTGTTTGCGCGGAGATGTCGCCGATGCCCGTGACGGTGCCGTTAACGTTACGTGCCGTCATTCCGGATATGAACAACAGCCTTCCTTGCGCCTTTGCGATCGTGGCTTGTGCAAAGTGGCCATTCGGGGTGGCAAGTTTTGCAGATGTAATGATTTCTTTTGGCATGGGTACTCCTGTTTGAGTGGGGGCGAGGATGGAATGTCAGATGGTGTCGGACTCACTGCTATACCACTCGGGCTGAGTCGGATAGTGGGGGCCGTCGTAAAACTCCAGCAGCACACTGTCCTCTTCGGCGAGCGTGGGCCCGTGCAGGCAACCCTTGGGGTTCCAGTAAAAGGAGCCCGGGGTCAACGTCAACTTGGTTGAGGTGTAGGTGTATCGTCCGGCAATGCAGAACATGAACTGGTTCGATGCGTGTGAGTGCCTTAGTGGGATACCGGAGCCTTTTGTGAAACGGACCAAGGAGATTGAAGCGCCGGTTTCTTCATTGCGCCATAGCGGCTTGTGGCTGAGGCCGGCGAGAGTTTTGTCCAGCCATTCAAGGTCGCCCGTCTGTACGAGGATCTCGCGGAATCGAAACATCGCTTGACCCTCAGGTCCGAGTGCTTCCGCTTCACGAGACCGGTCCGGGGCTACTCCACCGTAGAGCGCAGGCTCCGATAGATTGTTTTGCCATTCCTGGCGGGGCACATCTGGCGGGCAAGGGGGAGTCTCGCTAAGGCCATTGGTTTGAGCGCTACTCTGCACTTTTCCATCCTCCCGGGAGGTTTTCTCCCTGATCCTTGAACTCGATCAACCTGCTGACATACCGAGTGGACCCTATGTTGGTGAGCATATGAACGGGGGATGGGTCCATCGAAATGGTGCGTCCCACGCTTTCGTGTACGTCACGATAGGTGCCATCTCCGTAGGTGATTCGGTTGTCGGCAGCTTCGATCGCGATGACGAGGTAGGGGTTGTGGTGTAGGTGCCATGGTTGGCTTTCGCCAGGCTCGAGCACAATTTCCCAGACTCTGGTGTAGTCGTTTTCGAGAAGGATTTCCTGGCCGACGTCGCCAAGCGTGACGGTTGTTCCCTGTTCAAGTCTGATTTTGTCGCCTCTGGCCATCTAGATGTTCCTCGGCTTTCCCACGATCTCGGTGTAGTGTCTCGTTGCTGCTTCGGCAACGCCGGAACCGGTCGGATCCCAGGGCTCGATCGCGGCGATGTGACCATCTGGTCGTAGGAGGACCAGGGTGTCTGTTGTGATGCCGTAGCGGCGTCGGACGCGGTCCCCAGGATCGAAAAGTGCTTTGTGCCGCAAACCTGAGTCGAGCGGTGCGTCCCAGCGGCTTACGACGTAGTGGCGGAGTCCGGCGTATTTCTGGTCGGGTATGGTGGGGCCCCGCCGGGCATCGGTGAAGTAGAGGGCCACGAAGGTGTCGCGGCACAGTTCATGGAGGAAACGTTCTCGGTGGCCGTCAAAGAGCGGCATGTCCGGGGATCGGTCGCCTACGTGCAATGGTTGTGGTTCGGATCCGGTCTTGATGATCTGCCAGTTTCCGCTTCCAGCGACATCCAGGGTGACGCCCAGGAGCGTCCTGGTCATTGCGTTGCCCCAGGCGCCGTCGTCTGGCATGACATCTTCGGCGCCGTCGAAACGGGACATGCGCATCCGTGCGGCTTCAGCCATGGCGGCGGATCCGCTGACGGCCAGAGGGGCTTGTTCCTTGGAGTATCCATCGAGCAGTGATTCATCGGCCCAGCCTCGGTGAACCCAGCCGAGACGCCAAGGGAGATTCGAAGCATCCAGGACACCGGTGTTCAGACCGAGCGCCCACATGGGGGTGATCAGATGTGCGGCATCGCCCATGAGGAAGATTCGCCGGTCCCGCCATGTGCTGGCGACACGGTGGTGGACGCTATAGATGTTTGTGCCGATAACCGTCGTGTTGACGTCGCCGATAAATCGGAGCACCTTCTGCTGGAGCTCCTCCGGCGTGGGTTCTTCAGCGTTCTCTGCCAGCGGGAAGATGAAGCGCCAGCAGTGCGGTTGGCGGACGAGTATCATCCATTCGCTTGCGTCTCCGAAGTAGGACAGATAGGGGTAGTCGCGGGGGGACTCGATGTCCAGATCGGCTTCGAGATCGATGAGCATGTAGCGCTCGGATAGGGTCTTGCCTTCCACTGTGATGCCCAGTTTTTCGCGGATGGTTGAGCGCCCACCATCACAAGCGAGCAGATAGGAGGCTTCAACGAACTTTGGCCCGGTGGGAGTGTCGACGTGGACCACCACGCTGTCGCCGTCCTGAACGAATCCAGTGACCCGGTGGTTCATTCGCAGCGACCCGGGAGCTTTCTGGGCAAGAGTGTCACGCAAAACCGGTTCCAGCTGATGTTGGGGGATATTAATGACAAACGGGAACCGGGTTTCAGTAAAAAGCTCGCTGGTCATGACGGACAGGGAAGCCTTGTCTGAGGCGCGGTCTGCTTCGCCAATTTCATCGATTCTCACGGAGGCGGCCAGTACTGGCTCCAACGAGTTGAAGCGGTCCAGTACTTCCAGGCTTCGGGTGAGGACTGTGCCGGCTTTGGTGTCCATTGAGAGGGAACTGTCCTCCTCCAAGACAAGAACGGGCACGCCCTGCTGCACCAGGCCCAGAGCGGTGATGAGCCCGACCGGACCTCCGCCGGCAATGACTACGGGTTTTTCAGTGGTGATGGCGGATGCCATGTGTTTCCTTCCAAGTAGTGGGGTTCATTTTTGTCTCCCAAGAACGGGTGTGCCGAACGAGCGACAAAGAGTGGACCGCTCGTCGACAACAGGACGGGAGCGGTAGCGCCTTGCCGCAGCAATTAGTGAAATTTCTGCGTCGTGCTGCTTCTGGGAGGTGGCTGAAGGGGCCATCACACGGGCAGCATCGTTGTCACGCCGACTCGTTTGGCACTGGCCAATAGAGTGTGGAAAACAGTTGCTTCCAGCCGAATTCCATTTGTGCGCGCTGCTTGAGCGCGCTGGTCTTCGATTTCTCCAGGTAGGAAAACGCAATCGACACCAGGGGCGGTCGGTGAGGCCTTTATTTCGCTGGCAAGCTCTTTGGCGCGCTCGTCAAACCCCACGCTGAATCGTGAGGGGTCAAGTGCCAAGAAGAAATGTGCAGCGTTGTTAGGCACGGCCGTATCTGCATAGAGGCCTCGCACGCCTTGGCCAAAACCACCCCCGGAGAGTGCGCCTGTCAGCAGGTCCACGATCAAAGCCAAACCGTAGCCTTTGGGGCCGCCCATGGGGAGCAGGAGCCCGGCGAGGGCCGCTGATGGATCGGTGGTGGGGACACCGAAGACGTCCGAAGCCCACGTTGGTGGGATCTCTCTTCCTTCCGCGGCGGCTAGACGGATCTTTCCCAGCGCCGCTTCGGACAAGGCCATATCCAAGACGATGGGACTACCACCGGACTGCGGTACGGCGAAAGCAAGCGGGTTGTTGCCCACCACCGCTTTGGCGCCACCAGGGGCCGGCATTAGGGGGCGAGTGTTCGCGGCTGCAATTCCGATCATGCCCTGATTCGCTGCCTGCACGGCGTACGAGAACGCTCCACCGAAATGGAACGCGTTGCGGACGGCCACTGCGCCCAGCCCGAAGCTCCGGGCTTTTCCGATGGCCAGCTCCATGGCCCAGACACCGGTCACTTGCCCGAGCCTGTGGCCCGCATCGAGCACTGAAACGGCACCTTGATCGCTGACAACCTCGCCACGGCCGGTTGCAATGACAGACCCATCACGCAGGCGGTCCAAATACATCGGAAGCAGCATCAAACCGTGCGAGGGAACTCCTCTGGCCTCCGACTCGACGAGGTTTGCCGCAACGATCCGGGCATCCACGGGAGCAACCCCGGCTCCGACAAAGATGGCTGAGGCAGCGTCGATCAGACAATCGACTTCGAAATATTGTGTATGACTCATGCGTGTTCCTTATAAGTTGACTTGAGTTTTTCCGTCTTGCCGCGCTCCTGTACTGGGCAGCTGAACTAGGAGCGGTTGCTTTCGGACCATGGGATCAAAAGCCTCTCCAAGGCGACGAGCAGGTAAAAGAGACCGATGCTGATGAGGGCGAGGAGTACGATGCAGGCAAAGGCTTGAGACGTATCTGCGCTAGCGCCGGATTGGACGATCACATAGCCAAGTCCGGCATTTGCCCCTACGAACTCCCCAATAACGGCACCGATCACCGCCAGAGAAATAGCCGTCTTTAGTCCCACGAAGATTTGCTCCGTGGCAAAGGGAAACCGGAATTTCATGAACATTTGAAGGCGTGAAGCTCGCATGGATAGGCCCAGTTCAATGAGTTCCGTGGGAGTAGACCGCAGTCCGGCCGTGGTCGAGAGCACGATGGGGAAAAAGCACAGCAACATGACCATGACTACCTTTGGCTCTTGACCAAATCCCATCCAGACAACCAACAAAGGTGCGATGGCCACCTTCGGTACGGCGTTGATGCCCAGCAGCAAAGGATAGACCGTCCGTTCCAGCAATCGTGACGATGCAATTGCCATTGCTGCCGGTACACCGATGAGTATGGCAAGGATGAACCCCTGGATGGTTTCCCAGAGTGTTACCAGACTCTGGAGCAGCAGGAATTGAGGGTTCTTTAGGAAAGAGTCGACGACGTCTGCGGGCGACGGCAGCAGGAACTTTTCGATCCTCAAGCCTGCAACGGCGATCCACCATAATGCGACAACGGCGACCATGCCGAGAAAGGGCAGCAGTATGGCGCTGATGCGATTTCGAACGGATCCCTTAGCCCGCACCAACGGGATAGATGGGTTCGTTGTGTTTTCGATCATCGTTTTGCCACTCCTAAAGCAGGATCCATGAGCAGATCATGGAGCCGGGCGCTGACTCCGGTCACTGCAGCCGCATTGTCGTTGTGACCCAGGGATCGTGGACGCTGTATGTCGACTGGCACCACTTCCTGGATCCTCCCTGGACGCGGACTCATGACAACCACCCGGTCGGCCAGGAGGACTGCTTCTTCAATCGAGTGCGTAACAAAAACGATGGTGGTTTCCTGCTCCATGACGATTCGCTGCAGTTCGCCGGAGAGTTCTTCGCGCGTAAGGGCGTCTAGAGCGGAGAAGGGTTCGTCCATCAGGAGGACTTTTGGTTCTTGAACCAGAGAGCGGCAGAGGGACACGCGCTGCTGCATGCCTCCTGATAGCTGGTGAGGCAGCTTCTTTTCAAATCCCTTCAGCCCAACCAGACTGAGGAGTTCTTCGGCACGCTGCCTGACTTTCGACTTGTCCAGGCGCATGATCTCCGCGGGCAGCATGATGTTTTCCACCACGTTCCGCCATGGCAATAGGGCAGGCTTCTGGAACATCATGCTTACTGATGATGTGGGGGCCTCAATTTTTTGGCCGTCTACATTGGCGGTTCCGGATGTGGCCGGCTGCAGGCCAGCGATGATGCGGAGCAGGGTTGATTTCCCACAGCCGCTTCGACCGACCAGGGTCACAAATTCGTTGCGCGCAATGCTGAGGTTGATGTCAGCAAGGGCGTGTATTTGGCCGCTTTGAGTGGCGAAAGTCTGCGAAACGTTGTTGATTTCGATCATGGAGGGCTCTATTCCGCGATCGTGAAGGCTGCTACGTCAGACGGTTGAACTGTTCGATTCAGGGCGTTTGCCTTGGAGAACATGTCCAGGATCGTCTGGACGCGTGATTTGGAGAAACTACCGTTTGGGTTTTGGGTACCTACATATGGCGTCATCACCTTGATCTCATCGGCGGCGACGGCGGCGTCCTGAGTTGGGACGTGCTTCTTGAGGATTTCGCCTGCTTCTTCGGGGTTGGCCAATGAGTACTTCAGTCCTTTGAGCAGGGCAGCTGAGAACGCGGCGACCTCCTTCGGTTTTTCCGCGAGGGTTTTTTCGGAAGTCATGAGGGCGGTGCCATATAGGTCCGGCAGGTAGTCACTGAATGGTAGGAACACGGCTTTCTTACCGTTCGTGGCACGCTCGATCAAACCTTCAGCAACGACAAACTGGCCAATCGCGTCAACCTTATGGCTGGCCAGCAACTGGGGAAGGCTGGCTGGGCTGGACGGTACGAACGTGACCTTGCTTGGGTCCACGCCGGCAGCCTTGGCGTACACGGGAAACATCAGTTGATTTGTTGACCCTGCTTGGTCTGCAATCTGCTTTCCCTCCAGGTCAGCGGGCGAGGAGATGCCATATCCTTCGACAGTTGCTATGGCTGACAGGGACTTATCTTGGATGGCCGTGACGGCTTTGACTGGCAGATTCTCATTGGCAATGGTCAAGACACCCGCCTGGAAATCGCCGACGCCATAGTCCGCCCGTCCTGAGGCCACGAGCTTCAGCACATCAACGGTTCCAGTGCCTGGCTGAATGGTCACGTCGAACCCGGCTTCTCTGAAGTAGCCCTTCTCCGTTGCGACAAAAGCGTAGGCATCCCTGCCGAAGGTATTAAACCCGGTCAAATAGGTGACCTTTTTCAACGGGGCTGCTGGTTCAGTGTTGCTGACTGTGCCGGTGGGGATGGAACAGGCCGCGAGCGTGAGCATGGCGGCCGTAGCCATGGTCAAAATGCCTGTACGAATTGATTTCATGTTGGTTTTCCACCTCGATTGATGGGATTGAACGGTTCGGTTTGGAAAGTTCCTATCGTGTTCGTATGGGGACGTGAGCCAGCAAACGGGCTGCGTTCTCAACCGCGACCTTGTTGATAAAGGCCCCAGATCGGTTTTTCATTGCGTGGTATGGGTCAGAAAGACCCATAGGGAATGGCCAGTCAGTTCCGAGAACCAGTCGGTCCTGTCCAAATACCTCCTCGGCCAGATCCATGGCGGCCGGTTCATGGGCCAGACAGTCGACGTAGATGCGGTGCAGTAGTTCGGTAACAGTGCCGGACGGAATGTTTACACCCGGCCGGGCCGTGTTCTGGCCTTGTTGCCAGCGGCTGGCGACCGCGGGTAAAACACCGCCGCAGTGCGCGAGGATGACAAGCAGGTGTGGATGCCTCGCTAGGACTCCACCGAAAACGAGTTCCGCCGCGGCCACTGATGTCTCCACCGGGTTTCCCAGAAGATTGTCCAAGTAGTACTTGTTCAGTCTGAGATCCGGCGATTTCCCTGGATGGAGAAGTAATGGGCGTCCGTCCGCTGCAAGGAGCGCCCAGAGTTCGTCAAGCTCAGGATGTTCCAGTGCGCAGGAATTGCCGCCGGCCGCTGCTGTCCACCCAGCGAATTCTTCCGTTCCAAGATGTTCACGCGCCGTTGCCACCGCCAGGCCTGGATGCTCCAGGGGAAGGTAGGCCAATGGTAAGAGGCGAGCATCGCCAGCGCAGGCGCGGCGGACACCTTCGTTCAGCGCGGGAACCCACGCTGCTGCTTCAGCCACAGAGAGGTGCTGGCGGTAAAAGGGCGGTGGCACTGAAACGCAACCGTGGTCCGTGCCCCAGCCGGCAAGAAATTGGCCCAACACGTCAGGCCGATAGAGCTCATCCATTTCGACGACACGACCATCAAAGGCGTAGTGGCCTCGACTGGTCTTTGTGACTCCCAGATCGGTCAGAACATCGGCTGACAGCGAGGGTGCGAGATGTACGTGGAAGTCAATGATGGGCCCACGGGAACCAATGACCGAATGAGCATCCGTAGTTCCGCCTGCCTCGGCGGACTCGTTTGCATCGGGCGCTCCAAAAGTAGTTTGTATCACAATTACAAGGGTGTTTGATGTTTGATCAAATGTCAATATGCGGTTTCCTTCTCTCTTCGCTGGATGGTATCCCTAGCCCGTGAGGGCCCCTTCGCGGGGTTCCAGCGGGTTCCGTGACTGGCGCCTGTAGTCTTGAAATACAAGGGGACCAGCGTTAGGTGTCATTCATGGCTCAAGAGAATATTGCTGCGGACGTCGTTCCAATGCCGAGGCATCAACACCTCATTGTGACCGTGTATGGTCTCTACGCGCGCGGGGAGGGCGGGGTGTTTGCGGTTTCGGAGCTGATCACGCTCCTGAGCGACCTGGGGGTTGAATCCGGGGGCGTGCGCTCTTCGGTTTCCCGCTTGAAAAAACGGGGAATCCTGGAGAGTCTCAAGCAGGGTCGGACCGCCTCCTACAGGCTGGCTCTTGGACTCGAAGACGTTTTTCGCGCTGGTGATGAGCGAATCTTTGCCCGCCGACGTGCCACTCCCGACGACGAGTGGATCCTGACATCATTCTCAGTTCCCGAGTCGGAACGGCACCTCCGCCACAAAATTCGTACCATCCTCGTGAGGATGGGCTGTGGCCAAGTCTCGCCCGGACTGTGGATCGCGCCGGGGAATCTGGCCGCTGAAGTTAGCCAGCAACTGAAGGGCGCGGAGCTCTCCGACTACGTTGATTTTTTCCGTGGCGGCCACCTGGAGGTCGGGGACATCCGATCCAAGGTGGGCCAGTGGTGGGACCTTCCTTCGCTGGACTCGCTCTATGCAGACTTTATTGACCAGTACGGTCCCGTACTGGACCGTTGGAATGGGCGCATGCATGATGGCGATTTATCCCAGGAGGCTCTGCGCCAGGCGTTTGCCGATTACGTTCCCATGGTGACCCAATGGCGCCGCCTGCCTTACATGGATCCAGGGCTGCCAGCAGAGTATCTTCCCAAGAATTGGTCCGGGTTGGCGGCGGAAGCACTCTTTTCGAAATTGCATGCTCTGCTAGGACCCATGGCGGAACGCTACGCTCATTCGGTCATCGGCCAGTCCAGAACCTCTATCACGCCCAAATCATCCGGTTAAAAAGCCTCCGGCTCTGTGGCTGCGGGTTCGGTGCATGATGCGGTTCGTCGTGCCCCCTCGTTGCAGTTCCCGTAGTGCTCGCCGGGGCGATCGATTCGGCTCCATTTGACCCGAAAAGGGCGCAGCTCGCGATTTTTGATGTCTCAGTAACTGACGCCGGCCGGTCCGCTCGAGGGCGCTGTACTTTCCCGCGTGATGATCTTCAAGCCCGTGCTGAAGTGGTACGGCGCCGTGGGGAAAATCTCTGTAATAAATTTTGCGATCGTTTAAAACCAGTGACATATGTCACCTTGATTGGTAGCGTGCAGCCAGACGCCAGCTGGTGTTCCCCCCCCTCCCAAAGAAAGGCTTCAAATGTCAGTTGACCATCCTGCATCTTCCGGTGAGTCCTTCGCCGTCAAGGTCGAGGATCACGCTCTCACACCGGTTCCGCGGTCGGAAAGAAAATCTGGCTGGGGGTTGATGACGAACAGCGCAGGCATCGCTTCAACCCTCGTCCAGGTGGCTATCGGAGCCGCCATTACCATGATTGCGGGAGTGGGCTGGGGAATCCTTGCCGGCGTCATTGTCGCAGTCTTCGGCGGTGTCCTTGGGTGGCTGGTTGGCCATGTCGCATATGTTTCGGGCACATCCAGCACTGTCACTTCCCGATACTACGGACTTGGGCGACGCGGATCGGTACTCGCTTCCCTTATCTTCGCTTTCATGATCCTTGGCTTCCTTGCTTTGGAAAACGCGCTCCTGTACTACGGCACACTCTTCATGTTCGGTTGGACTCCGAGCCTTGCTAACGCCGTCATGATCTATGGCGTGCTGACGGTTATCTGGATTCTCCTCACCATCTACGGCATGAAGGTAGTGCAACGGACCTCAATCATCCTTCTTACAGCCTTCGTGGTACTCACCGTCACAATGGCCACGGTGGCGCTGGCCAACTCGCCTCTATCCCTGGGGGCCATCATGTCCGCAGGGCCAATTGGAGGCAGTGGTAACGAGGCGGCAAGCTTTGGACTTGTTGTTTCGATGCTTGCCGGTAGTGCCGGAGCTCTCGCCCTGGTGGATGCAGACTACGCCCGCTACGCAAGATCGACACGGGACGTTGGAATTCTGGCCTTCGGGGGAGCCGTCATGGTCGACGTCATAGTCGTCGTGCTCGGCGCAGTTATCGTCCATGCAAGCCAAAGTTCCGTGACCAATTTTCTGAGCGCCAACCCTGCGGCGGCTGAAAGTCAGATGGGTGAGACCATTGCGGAAAAGGTGTCTTGGATGATCGCCAACAATACGGGCGCCTACTTCATCATTATCTTCGGGGTAGTCGGATTCATCCTGATGTACGTCGCCCAAATCAAGGCGCAGGTACTCAACACATATTCAGGTTCTTTGTCGCTGGTCAACCTTGCCGAAGGCCTGACGGGAAAGAGTCCGAGCCGTCTTAGCGCAGTTATTGTGGGTAACGTGATCGCACTACTAATGATCGCCGGCAACATTTTGGGGCTGCTGGGCAGTTTCCTGGGAATCCTCGGCGTATCTACCACGGCTCTTGCGGGGGTTATCATCGCCGACTACTTCATCGTAAGGAAGCGTCAGCCAGCGGCAGAGCGTGAAGCGGAGTCGGTGAACTGGGCCGGCGTAATTTCCGTCATCGTTGCCGCCGTCGTTGGATCCATTCTGTCAGAAACAGGAGTCACGCCTCTGGGGTTCCTCGTGAGTCTGATTATCGTAATCTTCCTATACCCTGTCCTGCGTAACTACGCCTTCAAAGCGCCGGAGCCTCCAGTGGAACTGGTTGTCCCGTCAGGAATTGACCGCGGCGCTGGTTCCTAGCCAGCATCAGCTCGTCAGCAATGGTGGCCGCGTCCATGTAACCCGAACGACGTGGCCACCATTGGTCTATTTTCCTCATCCCATCTGAGGAGCTCCTTTCGGATTCCAGAAGGTGGAGACGCAGGGGTGCCGTTTTGGGGTCACATTGAGTTGGCCTGGAGCACGAAGGCCTCCTTGGTGTGCAGCGCTTTCCTAGAAAGATCCACTGCCCACCAAGGAGGCCTTCGTCACCCCGGAAATCTGAAGCCGTGTCCCGCCGAGCCTCACCCAACGTCCGCGGGTACTTACTGCTAACCCCACATTTCGCTGTAGGGATGGGAACATAGCTCAATTACTGTTCCCCACGGATCTTCGCAATAGACAATGCTGTAACCATTGTCGGCGTCTATTTCAACTGCCTCAGAGCGTTGCCGGCCGCCGTGCTGGATGATTCTTTCAATCGTCGCCTGGAAATTGGGGGCGGTTAGGGCAATGTGGTAGATACCTGTTTTCCAGTATTCGAAGGTGTTATTGGATCGGTAAGTCCTTGGAGACTCAAAATAGAAAAGCTCAATGCCGGTTCCATCAGCCCAACCCAGGTGAGCAAAAGCAAACCGACGGAATCCATGCCCATAGATCGCGGCAGCTGCCTTGCCAAGTTCCGTGCCGTCTTCCAGTACTTCGATGGGTCCGGCAAGCAGTTTCATTCCGAAAGTCCGCTGGTACCACAGGATCGCCCCTTCGATGTCCGGGACCGTGACACCGACATGGGAAAAGGCCGTGAGTTGGCGCATATGTTTTCTCCTGAAGCGATTATCGTTGATTGACTTGACTGGATTGTGTTCTAAATGAGCTCTCTGGTGACCAAATGCCCTGAGCCACCTGACAGTCCTGGACCTGGATGCGTGGAAGCTCCGATATGCCATAGCCCCTTCACCGGGGTCTGGTGGCCGGCAGCAGACGGAAATGGGCGCCAAAGAAGGTTCTGGAACAGCTCAGCCGATCCGCCGTAGGGATCACCTTTTACTGCATTCGGGTTATTCGCAGCCAAGTCTTGCGGCGAGACAATGTCCCAGCCCAGAACGGAGGCTCGGGCACCAGGAGCGAACTCTTCGAGTTTGCCCAGAATTCGTTCCATGAACCCGGTTTTCAGTTCTTGAGACCAGCCGTTTGCGACGGCGAGGAGCCCGGCGGCATCCCCTGCCGGGGCGAACGGAACCTCCTGCAATTGCAGCCAAAGCGTCGCTTGTCCTGCGGGGGAGCGCGAGGGGTCGAGTAAGGACTGCTGGCCAACAACGATGGTCGGATCCGCGGGAAGGAGCTGTGCTTCTGCCTGCGCACAGGCGATTCCGGTACTGTCTGAACCATTGCTGATATGAATCAGCGGAACCATGTTGAGTCGGCGGTCAAGCCACTCCAAGGGCTTGCTCAATGCCAGGTGAATCTGCATTGCCCCCCGCCCATTTTGGTACCTTGCGGCCGCCGCAGCAATGGCAGGAGGTGCGTCGTCGATCAGCTTCCCGTAGAGCATCTGTGGCGAGACGTTGGCCAAGACCGCATCTGCGGAGATTCGTCCTCGAGACGTATCCAGGCCCTTGACCTGGCCCGCCTCGACGAGGACCCTTTTGACGTCCGTGTTCAGCAGGACGCGTACACCATGGTCGCGCAGAAGGGATTCAAAGGCGGCCACGAACTGCGAAGCGCCCCCTTTGACGACAGGAAGCCCAAAACCGTGCATGGTTGCTGCCATGACCGGCAACATGATGCCCCCGGTGGCGCTGTCCGGGCTGAGGCCGGCGTGAAGAAGCCAAGGGGACCACAGTTGGTCGGCCTCCCAACTGTCGAAACGGCTACGGAGGTAGTTTCGCCCGCTCATCAAAGCGTCCCGGAGGAACAGTTCGTTCCCTTTGATTTTGTTCCGTTTTAGGGCGCCGGCGGCGAGTTTGGCGATTTCTTTGGGTGATCGGAGTTCTGCGCTGAAAGCGCCAAAAATGGTGCTTTCATTTTGCTTGAGGTCCTCAAGCATGCTCAAGTACGCCGTCTTGTCCGCGGGGGTCAGAGCTTCGACCGTTCGCTGGGGGTCCCTGTGCGCAATAACAACTCTGTGTTTGCCGGTTCCTGGGTCCTTTCCAACGCTTGCTGTCACAGCGTCCTCGGAGTTGCAGTACTCCAGGCCCCTGGCATGCAACTCCTGTCCGAGCGCTTTATAGGCTGCCCCAGATACAAAGAGCGGGTGGTACGAGGAATATGTGTCATGTGTGAAACGGGGAAGGGTCCGATTCGCAGAATGAATGAATCCCCCCAGCCGGTCCTGACGTTCAACTAAACAGACCCTTTTTCCTGCTATTGCCAGTTCCGCGGCGGCCACCAGAGAGTTGATTCCGGAACCGATGATTGCAATGTTTCCTGGTGTTCGCATCGTAGTCCTTTCCCAAAGGTATTGTTCATATTTAATTGGACAGCTTCTTGAATCAGGACAGCCATCATTCGCCATGTATTTCGCTTTGGCGATCACAAATGAATAAGCTCGTGTCGCCTATAGGTGTCATGTACGAAGTGGTGTGCTCGGGCTGGGCATTCACAGGCCTCATTCGGACGTCCAGGGCTCACGAAGGCTAACCCAGGATTGGAAGAAGTCTGCGACCTTATTGAGTCGGGGTTGCATGGTCCGTGCCGCCCGGTATCACAATGCCAAAATGTGTGATCGGTGCGGGTGGCGCGACAACAATTGCTCACGATAGTTGCGGGTCTCATGCCGGCAACTGGCCGGGACCTTAGCTCGTCTCCATAGCGGCTGTGCGCAGGGGATGACCGTGGATCGGGGTCTCCAGCATGCCCAGCGGCAAACCCGAGCCGCCCCATCGCCGAGCAACGATCTCAGCGGCGATCGAGACTGCCGTCTCCTCCGGCGTCCGCCCGCCAAGGTCGAGCCCGATCGGTGAGGACAGCCGGGCCAACTGGTCCTCATTAATGCCCTCGGCGCGCAGCGCCTCGTTGCGGTCAGCGTGCGTCCGCCTGCTCCCAATGACGCCGATATAGCCCGCGCGTCCCGCCAGGGCCTCGACGAGCAGGGGTATGTCGAACTTGGGGTCGTGGGTCAGAACGCACAGGACTGTACGGGCGTCGACCACTACGGACCGGAGGTACTCGTGCGGCCACCGCACCACTAGTTCGTCGACGTCCGGGAACCGCGCCCGTGTGGCGAAGACCGGGCGCGCATCGCAAACCGTTACGTGATAGCCGAGAAACGAGCCAATCCGCGCCACGGCAGCGGCAAAATCGATCGCCCCGAAGACGATCATTTTCGGCGCCGGGGTGAAACACTCAATGAAGACCGACACTTCGTTCGGGCGCCGCTCGCCGTTCCTGCCCAGATGTACCGTTTGGTTGCGGCCATACTCGAGCACCCCGCTCGCGGCGTCGGCGATCGCTGCGTCCAGCCGCTCCTCCTCGGTGCTGCCGTGCGCCTCGCCTTCGACGAGCAGGATATGACGGCCCACCAGGCTTTTTTCCTCCGCGGCAGCCACAATGGCCAAAGCTGTCGGGCGGTGGGCGTCGACGGCAGCGATCAGGTCCGTGAGTTGGCCTGGCTCGGCAGGGTCGACGCGCCGGACGAGTAACTCGATGGTTCCCCCGCACGTCAGGCCGACTTGGAACGCGTCATTGTCAGTTACGCCGTACCGCACTACTTGGGGACGCCCGGTCTTCAGAACCTCCCGGCATACCTCATAGACGGCACTCTCGACGCAGCCGCCCGAGACACTCCCGACCGCCTCGCCCGTGGCATTGACGGCCATTGAGGCGCCGGGGCCGCGGGGAGACGACTTCCAGGTACGTATCACGGTCGCAACAGCGAAGGGATCGGTCCAGGTGCGGAGGTTTTCGAGGATGTCTTGCATTGCGGGTTCTCTCCGTGATCGAGGCTTGACAGTTGTATGCAGCTCAGGTCGACATCATGGCCGGCCGAGAAACCTGCCCTCGGCTCGGGGGAGGCTTACGTGCGACGTGCGGCCAGCGCGGTCCACGAGCAAGGTCCGTGGTGGGATCGCGGCTGAGTCGCTGGAATCGTCCTGAACATCGCTGTGGACGGGTGATTTGGAGTAAGGGTTGTTGAACAGCATCGAATGGCCACCGCATGAGCTGCAGGGCATGGGAACGGTCGGACTTTGCGCCAAAGAATTCGAGTCGAGCCGGGCCGGGTCCAGTCTTCGAAGGAGAAGAGGCATCGAAAGCATCCGCGGAGGTGGCCCCAATCGGGTGATTTCGACTTCCACCAAGGGCCGATCATATGGTGCTGCCCGCCGGAGCGTTCGCCGAGGCGGCGGTGGCCGCCTCCTGAAGGACATCGCCTATCGCACGCGCGATGATTTCCGCGCCCACGCGCTGGCCGACGCTCGCAGCGGTTCCCCCGAGCAGGACCTCGGCCTCCCATCGCACCCGTGAGCCGCCGTCGGCTGTCTGGAATGTAAGCAGCAGGTCGGCCTCCACGATGTTGTTCCCACGCATCGCGCGGACTACGATCGCGGCGGAGGAATCTGTCACTATGCCGATGGTGATCGTCACCGTGAACCGGACGGGGCCGAGGGATATGACGGGATAGTACTCCAACCGGAGCGATCCATCCTCGCTGACCTCCACCTCGCGGAATGACGGGACCCCGGCGAGTACTGCGGGCGAGGCGGCCAGCGAACGCAGCGTTCCGGGGCTGGCGCTGGTGTCGAATGTGCCGTCCAGTTTCATCGAATCACCTTGATCTTGTCGGAGTTGGCCCCCGCTAGGAGGTCGAGGATGGTCTCTGACGAGACATGGCTGTCGAGAACCATGCCAGTGTCGCCGAGGGCGTTCTGGACAGCGGCGCTGAGCGCGTGCAGGGGCGCGCCGCCTCCTTCCCCCATTCCCTTGGCCCCGGTGGGTGTAAAGGGTGAAGGGCTGATGACGTTGTCGTAGCGTAACGTCGGCATGTCGTATGCGGTGGCCGCGTGATAGTCGTAAAAGTTCGTGCCGAGCAACTGTCCATCAGCGGTGTAGTGGAGGTTTTCGAAGAGTGCGGCCGAGAGACCGTGCGCCACGGCGCCCTGTACCTGGCCTTGGATGATCATGGGGTTGATGGGATTCCCGCAGTCGTCGACTATGCCGTAGCGTAGAACGGTGATCTGGCCTGTCTCCTCGTCGATCTCCACCACGGCGGCGTGGACCTGAGTCGCATAAGTCAGGGTGAGGTTACCCTTCTTGGACTCGACATCCGGCAAGGTGAAGGGCGCGTTGTACACGCCACGACCAACGAGGGTAACTGTCCGGGCCAACTCGGCAGGCAGCTCCGCAGGCGACATATGCACCAGCCAGCCAATGGCTTGGATTGGCATCTGCCGCTCATCACCAACAACCTTGACCATTCCGTCCTCGAGCACAAGTTCCTCCGGCGCGGCGCCCAACTGCGAGGCCGCCACGAGCTTGATCTCGTGGACAAGCTTGTTGGTTGCGTCGATGAGAGCGCCGATGCCCGTGACGGCGAATTGCGAGGCGTAGGAGCCGGAGTATCCGGTCTGGGAGCCCAGCAGCGAATCACCCCCACGGTGGGTAATGAGGTCCTCGGGCCGCAGACCGAGCTTGTCAGCTACTACTTGTGCCATAGTCGTCTCGTGTCCCTGGCCAAAGGCAACGCCGCCCGTGGCGACCAAGATTGACCCGTCAGAGCCCATCCGCACCAAACCGGCTTCGGTGTTGCCGCTCATTCCGGAGTTGGGGTTGATGTACCGGGACTGGGCGAAGTTGTTGGTACCGGAGTCGAGAGTGGATCCGATCCCAATTCCGATCCGCTTGCCGGTTCCGGCGGCCGCTGCCTGTAGGCGCTTGGCATCGGGATAGTCGATGAGTTCGAGCACTTTACTTAAGCTCAGCGGCAGGTCGCCGGAGTCGTACACGCACTCGTTGACAGTAGTAAAGGGATACTGGTCCGGCTGGATGTAGTTCTTCAGCCGGAACTCCACGGGGTCGAACTTGAGTTTGATGGCTGCGATGTCGAAAAGACGCTCCATAACCCACAAGTGCTGCATGCGTGAGTATCCCCGCACGGGAAGCGTCGGCCCCTTGTTGGTGTAGACCGACTTCCAATTCACTCGTAGGTGCTTGATCTGATAACAGGCGTTTGTAACCTGGGACCAGATGGCGGCGCCAAGGGGCTCGTTGCGGCTATAGGCACCGTGGTCGTCCAAGGCATCGTAAGTGACGCCGAGGACAGTACCGTCGTTCTGCACCGCCATCTTGATATTGGAGAAGGTACGCTCATTGCCGTGGCCGCCCTCTGTGTGAGCCTCGGAACGCGTTTGGGTCCAGCGGACAGGTCTACGGAACTTTCGGGCCATAAGTGCCAGAACCACCATTGGGATGAACATGCCTACTTTGACACCGAATGATCCGCCGATGTCCTTGCTAAGAATGCGGATCTTCTCAACCGGGTGGCGCAGCGCCTTAGAGATCAACAGAAGAGTCAGTTGCGGCTGGGCGGACCCGCTTTGGATGGTGAAGGTGTCCATACCCGCGTCGTATTCGACGGAGACGACGAATGCTTCCAGCGGCGTCGGTGAAAAGCGGTGGAAATGCATCTCATCGACCTCGATAATATGGTCAGCGTTCTCCAGCGCGTGGTCGATGTCGCCGAAGTCGAAGTCGCCTCGCCAAGAGATGTTCTCCCCGATGCCTTCGTGGAGAACCGGGGCGTTTGGCTCCACAGCCCGGCGGGCTTCGACGACGGCGGGCAGCGGATCATACTCGACGACGACGGCGGCAGCTGCGTCTCGGGCCGCCTCCCGGGAGTCAGCCGCGACCGCGACCACGGGCTCCCCGACAAACCTGACTTTCCCCCCGCTGGCTAGCGGCCGATCTACCTCGGCTGCGGCAGCCCCTACTTGGTACTCGATGAAAGGGTCGCTGAGTTCTTCCATGTCCTGGGGCGTAAGAGCCCCGACAAAGCCCTTGACCATCGCTGCTCCGGAAAGATCGATCTTGGTTATGCGGGCGTGGGCATAGGGGGATCGGACGAACTGAACGTAAGCGAGGCGAAAGGTAGGGGTGTCGTCAGCGAACTCAGCTTCGGCGCGAAGCAGGCGGTCGTCCTCGCGGCGAAGGATGGCCTGCCCTTCAAAGTTCTGCCGGGCGGCCGCCCGCGTGGAGGCCGCGGTCACGCCTGGGCCTCCTCAGCCTCTGTGTCCCGACCATGCGGTAGCGGGGCGTCAATACCGCCAGCGGCACAAACGGCATTAACGATGTTCTCGTAGCCGGTGCAGCGACAGATGTTGCCCTTCAATGCGCGGCGCACCGATTCGTCGCTGACTTCCTCGCCGGAGGCGAGGAAGTCAGCGGCGGTCATGAGCATCCCTGAGGTGCAATACCCGCACTGCAGGGCGTGGTGCTCTTTGAACTTCTGCTGCAGGTCGTTGAGCTTGCCGTCCTCCGCTGCGAGGGATGCGGCCGTTTCTACCTCGGAGCCGTCGGCCTGGACGGCGAGGATCATGCAGGATTTAACCAGATGACCGTCCCACCGGATGCTGCAGGCGCCGCAGTTTCCCGTATCGCAGCCGATCTTTGGTCCGCGGCGGTCGAGGTCGTCCCGCAGCCAGTGAACGAGCAGTTTCCGGGATGGGACCACACCGGTGCGCGCCTCGCCATCAACGGTGACGGTGATGGCATGGAGGTCCGGACCCTCGAGCAGGTCCGCAGTCTGTTCGCTCATGCTTGCTCCTTTTTGATGATGTCGACCAGGGCGCGTCGCAGCTGCACCTTGGCCATGGCGCGCCGATAGTGGGCGCTGCCGTGGGTGTCGGAAACCGTCTCGAACGGTTCGGTGTCGAATGCAGCCAAGGCCGCGGTGATGGTCTCCGGCGTCCGCGGGCGGCCGTTAATCGCTGCCTCGACCAGAGTTAGGCGGACGGGGGAGCCAGGGACGGCTCCTAGGAAAACACGTGGCTCCTCGAGCGTGCCGGCGGAGACTGCAGCGCGGACGACAACCCTGGCCAGCGCCCAAGAGTCGCGGGCCAACTGCATGTGACGGTGCGCGAGGGCGTCGCTGGCCGGGAGCGCGGGGACGTGGACTGCGGTGAGCAGACCACCGTTCGTCACTGCAGTGCACAGGGCGCCTCGGAAGAACTCATCCGCGGAGAGCAGGATGGAGCCGCCGTTGTCGTCCATGGTCTCGAAGCTCGCGCCGAGTGCTGACAAGAGCGGGGGGAAGTTGTTGGTCGGGTCGTTGAGGGCAACATTTCCACCGATCGTGCCCCGATTACGGACCTGTCGATCAACCAGTCCGGCAGCCATCTCAGCGACGTCGGGGGCGGTCTCGCGTACCAGAGGGTCGGCGGCGAGCTCGGCGTAGGTTGTCGCCGCCCCAATGCGGAGGCTGTCGTCGAAGTGTGTAACCCCGCGGAGTTCCTCCAGCGCATGAATATCGATGAGGACTGACGGCGTGACCAGATCCAGCTTGAGCGCGTTGATCAACGTCTGGCCGCCGGCAAGGACTGCCGCTTCGGGCACCTCCCTACGGAGGGCGGCAGCATCACGTGCACTTTCTGGCCGGACATATCGGAAGGGCGGAAGAATCATGAAAGAGGCCTTCCCTCTCTGGCGGTGGTTGGCCCGCTCGTGTCGATTCGTTATTGTCGAGAAGCATCGCTGATATTTGATCAAATGTCAACGGTGATTGATGTGCATTTGAGTCGGAAAACACGCGGCCCAGCATGCCGGCCAATCACGTGCTCCCGTCGTTCCATGGCCGTGCTGGCAGAGCCGATTTGGGCAGCGAGCATCTGGCCTCACAAGCAGCGGTTTAGGCCGAATCCAGCTCGTTGCCGCCCGCGTGTGACAGTTAGCGTTCCCATCTTTCTAGCGTGATACCCGGGGCAACGGCGCTGTTCAACCGCACTTCATAGCGGCCCGGCGCCTGCCGGGTCACGGAGATGCCGACTCGTTCGGCCATAGCGGCGGGCCTCAAGAGATTCACCGCTTCATCCAGGGCGGCGTCCAATTCGCTTCGGCTATGAACGGCTACGGTGAGACAGCGGTTTGCTGGGTACATGCGGATGAATCCTTGCTGTGAGGGCCGTGATCGGCGCGGTGGACACCCCGGATGCTCCTGGCGCGCCGGGGGAAAGCGGCGGGACTCAGGCACGAGTCAACCGGTGTAGAAATTCAGGCAACCGGTGGGCGGCAGTTAGGGAACCAGGCTCCCAGCGGAGCAAGGCGCTGGATTTCGAATCGTTGCAGAACGGCGGCGGTTTGCTTCCGACAACCCGATGATGGTCGCTTCAACATCTTCCAGGGTCCGCTGAATCCACCTAAGGGCGGCCCAGTCATCACAGGTGTGGGCCGAGCCGCCCGATGAGTCATCCAAAAGCGCAACCCCGCGGCTGATTCTGTTGGAGAGTTCCAGGATGAGCGGCGAAACCTTCGTGAGGGGCTCGTGGCGTGGCGAGTGCGCGAAAAATTCCATTCCAACGCCGCAGTCGGTAGCTGTGACCGTGAGGGTTCGGTCCGAGCAAGTGGTGATCATCGTCTATCCTTCAGGTCGGTTAGGAGTCATAGTCCTGCCGGAATTGCCATTGCTTCGTCGGAAGGAGAGTTCGGCGTAGATTCCAGGCGCAAGGCTTTGCGTGGCGTAGCGTCGACACACCGGGCGTCGGTGAAGTAGAGGGCGACGAAGGTGCGACCTTGAATCTCCTGTCTTTCCAGGCTGCATAAGCGACGACTGACCGTCGGCCGCGAGGATCGACCCGAGGTCGTCAGTAATGGATCTTCCAAGGGCCAGGACTGCTCTCGGGCTGCAATCTGGCAGTGGTTTGAATCACTCAACAACAAATCGTAAGTTGAGATTTGATCAAATGTCAAAAAGTGTCACCCTATGGCAAGATCTGGGCATGATTACCCTTACTCAAGCTGGCGCAGCAGCTCTTGCCTGCGTGATTTTGATTGCAGTGCCGGGTCCGAGCGTGATGTTTGTTATTGGACGGGCTCTGAGCTACGGCAGGGCTAACGCGCTGGCAAGCGTCGTTGGCAACGCCACTGGTTGCTACCTGGCCGGGATTGCTATCGTCTTCGGCCTCGGTCCCCTTATGGAACGCTCCGAGCTCTTGTTCCAGATGGTCAAATGGGCGGGCGTTGCGTACCTGCTTTGGCTCGGAATCCAAGCTTTCCGGCACGCTGGCCCTGTTTCAGCACCCCAAGTCGACCTTCGACGGGAATCTTCGTGGGAGGCAATCCGCACCGGCACGAACGTCGGAGTCACGAATCCCAAAAGCTTCGTTCTCTTCACGGCGCTGATTCCACAGTTCATCAACCCCGCAGTCGGCGACACGTCGTCACAGATCCTCCTGCTTGGCGTGATCCCTCTGCTCATCGGCCTGCTCACTGACAGCGTATGGGCGATGGTCGCAGGGCGCGCTCAACGCTGGTTAGCGAAAACACCTGGAAGAATGACTGCCGTGGGACGTGCCGGGGGACTGTCAATGATTGGCGTCGGACTATCAGCTGCCGTTGCCGGTAACAGCCATTGATATGCATTCCCCGCGGCGACGTTTGATTTAACTGCAGCGTCTGTCGGGGAACCCGTGCTGTTTCCGGGCCGAACTTGAAGACTAGACGCTTCCGGGGCGCGCGCGCAGCAGGGCAACGGTTTGCATTGTCAACACGAGCGTTCCGTCATCCCGAAAGACTTCGACATCCACATGCAGTGTGCCGCGATCCGGCCGAGTCTTGGACCGTCTGGATTCCACCACGGTGAACCGAGCGGACAACGTATCACCCGGTCGGACTGGACTAAGCCAGCGCAGTTTGTCTGCTCCTAGTCCACCCAGGCTCGCATGCTGATTCCAGAACGACGAAACAAATATTCGCATCATCAGCGACACTGTGTGCCAGCCGGAAGCAATTAGCCCATCAAAAGGACCTCCGTCTGCCGAAATCGGGTCGACGTGGATCTATTGCGGATCGAAACGCCGAGCGAAATCGATTACTTCCTGCTCCTCGACGTACTCGCTACCACAGCAACTAACAAGGCCCACGGGATAGTCCTCGAAGTATCTGTCTTCTAAGGGAACCGTGAATCCTTCTTCGTGACTGAGCATACGTCGAGGCTATCAATTGCCGAATGAGGTGCTTGTGGAGCGTTCTGAGTCACGTCTTGCGGCGCCGCGTTGTAAAGTGGCCTGGCTGGCCCTAGGCGTAACACAGCCTGGCAAACAGCCCTTGCGGCGGTGGAGTTTGGGCGGTGAGCTGGTGAGCGCTGTTGGTCTTCGCGACCGAGTACGTTGTGTGCCAACACTGGTTGCCGTATTTTCTCGGTGCTGGTGGGCGGTTTGGAAAGTGTCCCGTCTTTTTATTGGCCTAACCGGTGATCCGCTGGATGACTCTTCATTACTTCAAAAGGATGTTCTGTAGATCACATCTGTTTGCATCCCGGGAGTTATGCCCTAGATCCTTGCATGATCTATTTTTTTAGCGCTTGTCGGCGCGTGCCCAATGGAGGAGCACCACCTATGACTAACGTTTTATGGTTTTCAGAGCTTGGCCTGTCCGATCTTGATCAGGTTGGGGGCAAGAACGCATCACTCGGGGAAATGGTCCGAAGTCTGGCCTCGGCCGGCGTTAAGGTTCCGGACGGTTTTGCGACCACGGCCGATGCCTACCGGCGGTTCTTGAACGAGTCCGGTCTTGATACAAGAATCGCGACCGTCTTGGAAGGCCTGGATAGTAGCGATGTGGCCGCTTTGGCCCGGGTTGGCCAGCAGATCCGGGATTTGATTCATGAGACGGCATTCCCGACCGGTTTCGAAGAAGAAATCCGGGCGGCGTACAGCCATTTGGTCGCAAGCCATGACGGTGATGTCTCGTGGGCTGTGCGTTCCAGTGCCACAGCTGAGGATCTGCCCGATGCTTCGTTCGCCGGCCAACAAGAGACCTTCCTGAACATCCGGGGCATCGAAAACATCCTCTTGGCCATCAAGGATGTTTTTGCATCGCTCTACAATGATCGGGCGATCGCATACCGTGTCCATCACGGATTCACCCACTCGGAGGTGGCACTTTCGGCCGGCGTCCAGCGAATGGTTCGCTCCGACATCGGCGCCTCCGGGGTGATGTTCACGATGGATACCGAGTCCGGCTTCAGCGATGCCGTGTTCATCACTTCCTCCTACGGACTTGGCGAAGCAGTGGTCCAGGGAGCGGTGAATCCGGATGAGTTCTATGTGCACAAGCCAGCGCTGAGGGCCGGGCGGCCTGCGATTCTGAAGCGTGGCCTTGGTGAGAAGGCTGTGCAGATGATCTACACGGACTCCAGTGAAGTCGGACGGACTGTGGACTTCGTCTTGGTCCCGCAGGACTCAAGGAACCAATTCAGTTTGGCCGACAGCGAGATTGAAGAACTCGCTAGACATGCGCTGACCATTGAAGCGCATTACGGGCGTCCGATGGATATTGAGTGGGGCAAGGACGGTGTGGACGGGGAACTGTACATCTTGCAGGCGCGCCCTGAGACCGTAGAGTCCCGGAAAGCGTCCGGCACTGTCTCCCGGTACAGCCTCGCCGAGCGCTCAACTGTTTTGGTGGAGGGCCGCGCCATCGGCCAGCGGATCGGCGCCGGGCAGGTCCGGGTCCTGTCATCGATTGATCAGATGGCGTCCTTCCAGGAGGGCGATGTTTTGGTTGCGAACATGACGGACCCGGACTGGGAACCGATCATGAAGAAAGCTGCTGCGATCGTAACTGACCGTGGCGGGCGGACCTGTCATGCAGCGATCATCGCCCGAGAACTGGGTATCCCCGCCGTCGTCGGAACCGGGTACGCTTCCCAGATCCTGAAAGACGGCACTCCGGTGACGGTGTCCTGCGCTGAAGGCGAAGCAGGCCTCGTTTACGAGGGTTTGTTGGAGTACACGCTGCAGGAGACCAGGCTCGACACCATGCCGGCGGCCCCGGTGAAAATCATGATGAACGTGGGCACCCCGGAGCAGGCGTTCAGCTTTTCCCGAATTCCGAATCACGGCGTCGGTTTGGCGCGTCTCGAGTTCATCATCAACCGCCAGATCGGAATCCACCCCAATGCCTTGCTGGCCGTGGCCGGGGAGATTGACCGCCCGGATACGTTGGATGACTTCACAGTGCGGCAGATTCTGGAGAAGACAGCAGCGTATGACGGACCAAGGGACTACTACATCAGGCGCCTGGCTGAGGGTATTTCGACGATCGCTGCGGCGTTCGCGCCGGAGCCGGTGATCATTCGGTTGTCGGACTTCAAGTCCAACGAGTACGCCAATCTCGTGGGCGGTCCGGCGTTCGAACCGGAAGAGGAAAACCCGATGATCGGGTATCGGGGCGCGTCCCGGTACCTCTCCAAATCGTTCCGGCAGGCGTTCGAGCTCGAATGCGAAGCCTTGACGTATGTCCGCAACGAGATGGGCCTGGCAAACATCAAGCTCATGGTCCCCTTCGTGCGGACCCTCGACGAGGCTCGGGGCGTCACCGAACTGCTCGCCGCGAACGGGCTTCGCCGCGGCGAGAACGGTTTGGAGATCGTGATGATGTGTGAACTTCCGGCCAATGCACTGCTCGCAGACGAGTTCCTGGAGTACTTCGACGGGTTCTCCATAGGCTCCAACGACCTGACCCAGCTCACCCTGGGACTGGATCGTGATTCCGCGCTTGTGGCCGAAGGCTTCGACGAACGGAACCCGGCGCTGATCAAGCTTTTGGAAATGGCCATCGCCGCGTGCCGGGCCAAGGGCCGTTACGTCGGGATCTGCGGCCAGGGCCCCAGCGATCACCCGGACTTCGCTGAATGGCTCCTGGCGCAGGGGATCAGCTCCATCTCGCTGAACCCTGACGTGGTGACCGAGACTTGGCTGCGCTTAGCGCGCACCAACAGCGGCGCAAAGGCATAAATGACGGACCCGCACAAGAGCGCCGTGGGGGCGGCCACCCAGCCTGCCCCCATGGTGTTCTTCCTTTCTGACAGCACAGGAATCACAGCCGAAACCCTCGGCAACACCTTGCTTACCCAATTCCCGACCCAGGGCCTGGATCGACGGACCATCCCGTTCATCACCACTGAGGAACAGGCTCACGAGGTGGTTGCGGTCATTGACCGGGTTGCGGCGTCCGGACGGCGGCCGCTGGTCTTTTCCACGGCGGTCAGTCCGGAAGTCCGCGCTGTCCTTGCTCAAAGCGCCGGCCACTTTTTCGACCTGTTCGGTGCCCATATCGGACAACTTGAGCAAGCCTTGGGTTCCTCGGCCAATGGCCTGCCGGGCCAGGCGCACGGCGTCGGTGACGCGGCGCGCTACCAGTCGCGCATGGCGGCGGTCGAGTATGCGATAGAGCACGACGACGGCCAATCCCTCCGCGCGCTCGAACGTGCCGAACTGATCCTGATCGCCCCGTCGCGATGTGGAAAGACACCCACCACGATGTACCTGGCGCTCCAGCACGGCATCCTTGCCGCCAATTTTCCTTTGGTGGAAGAGGACTTCGGCAGCATGTCATTGCCGGAACCCTTGTTGCCCTTCGCTAGTAAGTGCTTCGGGCTCTCTTCGCTGCCGGTCAGGCTCTCCCAGATCCGTCAGGAGCGCCGCCCTGGCAGTAAGTATGCATCGCTGTCTCAGTGCACGTACGAACTACGCAACGCCGAGGACATGTACAGAGTCAACAACGTGCCGCACGTCAACTCCGCTTTCATGTCCGTAGAGGAAATATCGGCGACTGTGCTCCAACGGATGCACTTGCACCATTAAATCGATCCTGGCGCCGTCCGGATTGAGGAAAGACCGTTTACATTGACGGCCGTGCTGCCCCCGGCCCCAACCTGAGTCCAGGCAGGGGGCGGGGTTTCCAACCATGGCTGTTCCGTGGTCCTACCGTGTTGGCAGATCAGCCGATCAGTGCGGTTGCCGCAGAGTAGCGGGCCAAGGTGGTGTAGGCAGTTTTGGTGCCAGTCACGCGTACTTTGATGGCGCTTCCCTTGTCCGCAGCGACCAGTTTGTACGTCTGGGCGGTGGCGCCGGAAATGGCGGTGCTTCCGCGGAACCACTGATAGGCCAGTGTCACCGGAGCCGGACCCCACGCACCCGGAACAGCAGTCAACACCGAACCGACCTTCGCCGTTCCGGACACCGTGGGAACGGGTGAGCTCAAGGCAGCTGTGGCGACAGTGACCGAGGCTTGGCCGTAGTAGGGCTGGAGCGGCCAATCGTGGACGCTGAGCCGGGCAGTGACCTTCTTGCCGGCGTCGGAGGCCTGCAGGAGGAACGTTCGCCCATTCGACCTGTAGTCCGGAACGCCGTTGACGAACCAGTCGTAGTAGGGGCCGAAATCAGGGGCGGGGTTCAAGGTGCCGTGGTCCACGGTCAGGGTGTTCCCGGCGCTCGGCGTGCCCAGAATAGTGAAGGGCTTGGACGCCGTGACAGCGTCGGCGCCCGATTTACCGGCGTGCACCGTGTCGTAGTGCGGCGCATACCCGGCCTTGGTCCCCGAAACTTTTGCCCAGATGTCATACCCGGCATCAGCTGCGGTGGGCACGTAGGTAGTGGCGGTGGCGCCTGCGATGTCCTGCAGTTCGGTGCCGTCCTTGGAACGCTGCCACTGGTAGGCAAGGGCCACCGGAGCGGGCCCCCAGGCGCCGGGGTCAACGGTGAGTGTTTGCCCTGCCTGTGCCGAGCCGTAGACATAGGGCTTGCCGGGCGCCAACGAGAGGCCCGCCTCGTCCAGCTGCATGGTGAACTTCACGCGCTGGCCTGGGGCGGTTGCCGTCAGGACAGTGGCAGTGTCCTTGGTGGGAGTGTTGTTGTAGCACTCTGGCTTGTAGCGTTTATCGCGGGGCGCGCCTTCGTAGACAGTGTCCGAAACGCAGAGCTTGTACTTCTTTCCCACTGCCATGCGCCAGTAGATCTTGCCTTGCGCATCAGAAGTGAGTGGGCCCATTTGAGGGCCGTCCCAGGCTCCCGTTGCGTCGTTGTAGACCCACGGGATGTATCCGACGTCGGCGATCGGCGCGCCAGCCGGGTCGGTCACCGTCGCCTCCAGGAGGGTTTCATCTTTGAGGACGAAGTTCACGTTGGTCCAGGTGACTCCGGACGGGACCGTGGCCGCAGTGTAGGAGTCCACGGTAGCGGTGCCGTTCCAATACTGCTCCAGGTAGAGGTGCTGGCCCGACTCGTCCCTGACGCTGATGTACGCCTGGTTGGGTGGGATCTTGCTGAGGGTGAAATAGCCGTTGGCATCGGGCTTGGTGCTGCTTACTTGTCCGCCGCCGCTTGGCGAGGCTGAGACGGAGACTGCTGTCAGCGGCTGGCCGGCCTTATTGGTGACCCGGCCGCTCATGCTGGCGAAGGCTTCCAGCTGGGGGTTGTAGGTGGTGGTGGGGGCAGCATCGGTGACGGCAACCGGCGTCGAACCGTAGGAGCTGGACTTGTCCGCGTTCCACTCGCCGGCATAGGTAGCGGAGCAGGGTCCGCTGCTGCAGGTGGTCCAGAGTTTGTAACTACCGGCTGCCGGCACGGTGAAACTGTAGGATCCATCGGCAGCAGACCACGCCCCCGCTACGTAGGATGCCTGGTCGTCATTGGTGTAGGCCCCCACCCAGACGTCGCCCAGGGCGGTGGCCGTCGCGGTGGCCGTCAGTTTTCCCTTGACCACTCCTTTGAAGGTGTAGGTTGCAGCCGAGGCAGGTGCAGCGCCGACGAAGAGGCCCGCGGAAACCAGGATGACGGCCGCCAGGATGGCCCACACCCCTTGCCACGTACTTTGAAGCGGATGGTCGGTGGCAGATCGCGGCAACGGCATGGGTAAGGTCCTTTTCCCCAAGAAAGTGACTGAAGGGACCGAGTGGTCCTCTGTCATCGTAGGCGTCGGCCGTCAGCTGGGCCATGGGGAGTTCTGCCCTGTCCAGCAAGGCAAGGAACCCACGACGGCGGCACTCGGCAGGGAGAGGCCGCTCAGGCGCCTGCGGGCAGCATGCTGACACCGGTCCGGATGCCAAGAGCAGCGTCGCTGCTGCCACGAGTCGCGGCTCGTTTACCCCCATGGTCATGAAAGGTGGCTATATACATTTGTCTGCTGATTGACGTCATTCTGGCTGTTTGTACTGATGATGGTTGTGCTGAGAATGCCTACGGTGGATCCAGATGCTTCATACATCGATCCCGTCTGCAGAAGAGAGAACGCAGTGTCTGAAATCAACCAACTCCAAGTGGTCCCGCACTGGATCGATGGCGCCGAGTCGCCGTCGGCCAGCGACCGTACCGCCCCGGTCTTCGATCCCGCCCTGGGCTGTGAGACCAAACTGGTCAACCTCGGCAATACCGAGGACATCGAGTCGGCTATCTCTTCCGCGAACAAGGCGTTCCCGGCCTGGCGCGACATGTCGATCACCAAGCGCCAGCAGATCATCTTCCGCTTCCGGGAGCTCCTGAACGAGCGCAAGGGCGAACTCGCCGAGATCATCACCTCCGAGCACGGCAAGGTGGTCTCCGATGCCCTCGGTGAAATCACCCGCGGCCAGGAAGTCGTGGAACTTGCCACCGGCTTCCCGCACCTGATCAAGGGCGAGCATTCAGAGAATGTCTCCACCGGCGTCGACGTCTACTCCACCAAGGCGCCGCTGGGCGTCGTGGGCATCATCAGCCCCTTCAACTTCCCTGCCATGGTGCCACTGTGGTTCCTGCCGATCGCCATCGCGGCCGGCAATACCGTGGTGTTGAAGCCGAGCGAAAAGGACCCGACGGCGGCCAACTGGCTCGCTGCCCTCTTCACCGAGGCGGGACTTCCGGACGGTGTTTTCAACGTCCTCCACGGTGACAAGGAAGCCGTGGACGGGCTCCTGGAACACCCCGACGTGAAGGCAATTTCCTTCGTCGGTTCCACCCCGATCGCCCAGTACATCTACGAGACCGCTGCCCGCAACGGCAAACGCGTCCAGGCCTTGGGCGGGGCGAAGAACCACATGCTGGTCCTTCCCGATGCCGACCTCGAGCTGACCGCCGACGCCGCCATCAACGCAGGATTCGGCTCAGCAGGCGAACGCTGCATGGCCATCAGTGTGGTGGTCGCCGTCGAACCCGTGGCCGATGCGCTAATCGAGAAGATCACCGCCCGCATGGCCACGCTGCGGATCGGCGACGGCCGCCGTAACTGCGATATGGGCCCGCTGGTCACCCGCCAGCACCGGGACAAGGTGGCCTCCTACATCGACGTCGCCATCGAGGACGGTGCCAAAGTTGTGGTCGATGGCCGCGGCATCGAAGTGGACGGCGACCAGAATGGTTTTTGGCTCGGCCCCACGCTGATCGACGACGTCCCCGTCACCTCGCGCGTCTACACCGAGGAGATCTTCGGCCCTGTCCTGGCCGTGGTCCGCGTCAAGAGTTACGAGGAGGGCCTGCACCTGATCAACTCCGGCGCCTTCGGCAACGGCACAGCGATTTTCACGAACGACGGCGGTGCGGCCCGCCGCTTCCAGACCGAAGTTGAAGTGGGGATGGTCGGCATCAACGTGCCTATTCCCGTACCGGTTGCCTACTACTCTTTCGGGGGTTTCAAAGACTCCATCTTTGGCAGCTCCAAGGCGTACGGCTTGCAAGGTTTCCAGTTCTTCACCCGGGAAAAGGCCATCACCTCACGTTGGCTCGACCCCAGCCACGGCGGCATCAACCTGGGCTTCCCTCAGAACTAGCGGGATGTGAGAGAGGCTCGGTGTTTGGGGGCCGGGATGTGAGAGAGGCTCGGTGTTTGGGGGCCGGGATGTGAGAGAGGCTCACGCCTGGCGGATGCTCTCTCACATCCCACCCGTTGTGTGCTAACGCTCATCCAAAAACTCGACGGCGGCGAATAGTTCCAGCCTGTCGCGCAGGCTGTCGAGGTTGAGTCCCAGGACGTTCCCGGCAGCATCGATCCTGTTCCGGAGAGTGTGCCGATGAATCCCCAACTCCTTCGCCGTTCGGTCCCAGACGCAGTTGTTTCGAAGCCACGCCGATACGGTGGGCAGCAACTGCGTCTGCTCGGACTCGTCGTGCTTGGCGAGGGGCGCTACGAGTCGTCGAGCGACGGACCCGGCCTCGTCCCGGCGCAGCAAGCCGAGCATGCCGGCTTGTGAGATCTCATCGAAGCCCACCAGGGGACGGGATAGCTCAACGGCCCGTTGTAGGGACCGTTCCCCTTCCTTCAGTCCCTGTGCCAGGTTGGCGAACGCCGTCTCACCCGACACCCCGGCGCTAGCCCCGTACCGTTCCAGGAGCGCGGTGACTTTGTCCTGCAGGGCCGATCCCGCCAGGACAACCACGTTCTGGTCCCGTTGGGCATAGAAGACCGCCCCGCGGTGATCGTCCGATAACAGTTCCAGCGCTTCCAGCAGGTTTTGTCCTTGACCAGAAGGAAGTGCCGCTGTGACCATGAGGGGCTCCGAGGGAAGTCTTCCCCACACTTGCCGGGCCGTCCGTTCTGCAACATCGGTGCTTCCCGCCAGCAACTGCTCGAAGACCCCGGCCCTGAGATGACGCCGCGCCGTGTCCAGAGTGCGGGTTTGCTCCAAAGCCAGGCTGGCCAACGCGATCACACTGTTGATGATGTCCGTCCTGGCAGGATCCAGCGGTTCGATGGCGCCGAGCGCAAGAACACCCCGCAGGTAGTGGCGGCGCCCCAGCGTCTGCAAGGTGACCTGTTCGCCGTCGACCGTCAGTTGCGAAACGGACCGCGAGCCTTGATCCAACGCCTTGGTGACCGCCTCCTTCACGCCCGGCATCAACGCCGAAGGAACCGGACGGTTATTGGGCATCAGGATGTGGTTCCCGGCGGCATCAAACAGGGCCACCCAGCCATGGAGCTGGCGTTCAAGTTCAGCCAGAATCGATCGGAGCCCGTCAGGCCGGAGGGCGGCTCTGGCGATGGCCCGCTGCGCCTGCAACGACCATTCAGACCGCGCATGCTGTTCCCGGGCGAGCCAGTCGGCCACGAAGCGGATGATCGCAATGAACGGAGTCCGGTCAGGCACCTCCAACAACGGCAACCCGTGCTGACGGCACGCGTCCTCCAAGCCCTGCGGCAGGACTCCATGGATGACCTGGGTGGCAAAACCGAGGCCGCAGATTCTATGGCTGACCAGCCGCTCCACATAGTCGCTGTAGAGCGAAGCAGGAGCGTCGCCGACGGGAAATTGCGTCCCGTCGGTCAGCAGGAGCTGCCCGGGATCGAGGAACGGAGTGGGGTCGTCCAGATCTGAGCTGTGGACCCAGGAAACAGGGGCTTCCAAGGCAGGATCTGCGGCATCCGGAGTGACCAGCCGCAGGTTTAACGAACCGTTGTGGCGGATGGTGTTGATAGTAGGCGGCACACTCAAGCCCTTCCTGGAAAAACGTAGTCTTGCGATCAACTAACTATACAAATGTCGAGAGACGTCACCGTGTCTTGAAGCACATCATGAAGGGGACTCCCACCAGCTTTTTCGAGAGGACCTCCATATGTCTCCCACCCGGACCGCCTTGGTCGCCCCACTGACCAACTCCGATGTTGCCGCGCTGGACACGGCCAACGTCTTCCATTCCTGGTCTGCGCAGAAGACCCTGAACCCGCTGGCAATCGCCGGCGGGTCCGGCAGCACCGTCTGGGATCACGAGGGCAGGACGTACTTGGACTTCTCCAGCCAACTGGTCAACACCAATATCGGCCACCAGCATCCACGCCTGATCGAGGCCATCAAGCAGCAGCTGGACACCCTCACCACGGTTGCTCCCTCGCATGCCAACCACACCCGCGCCCTCGCAGCAGAAAAGATCCTGGCCCATGCCCCGTTGAACATGGACAAGGTCTTCTTCACCAACGGTGGCGCGGACGCCAACGAGAACGCCATCCGCATGGCCCGCCTCCACACCGGCCGGGACAAGGTCATTTCCCGCTACCGTTCGTACCACGGCAATACGGGCGCTGCGATCGTGGCTACCGGAGATTGGCGCCGCATCCCCAACGAATACTCCCGCGGACACATCCACGTCTTCGGGCCGTACCTTTACCGCTCTGAGTTCTGGGCTGAAACCCCGGAACAGGAAGCAGAGCGCGCCTTGCAGCACCTGCGCCGAACTATCGAACTCGAAGGCCCGCAATCCGTCGCCGCGGTGCTCCTCGAAACCGTTCCCGGCACCGCCGGCGTCCTGCTCCCACCGCCCGGATACCTGGAAGGCGTCCGCGCCCTCTGCGACCAGCATGGAATCGTCCTGATCCTCGACGAAGTCATGGCCGGCTTTGGACGCACCGGGGACTGGCTCGCCCTGGACGCCTTCAATGTCCGGCCAGATCTCATCACCTTCGCCAAGGGCGTGAACTCCGGCTACGTTCCGGTGGGCGGCGTCATCATCTCCGAAGAAATCTCAGCGGCCTTCGACGACCGCGTCTTCCCCGGAGGCCTCACCTACTCCGGCCACCCCCTGGCCGCAGCCTCGATCATTGCCTCCATCGAAGCCTTTCAAGAAGAGGACGTTGTAGGAAACGCCGCTCGGATCGGCCGCGATCACCTCGATCCCGGCCTGGCAGCTTTGGCTGCCCGCCATGAGGTGGTCGGTGAAGTCCGTGGGCGAGGTGTGTTCTGGGCGATGGAACTCGTGGAGGACCGGCAGACCCGCAAACCAGTCACTGCAGCGTTCATGGGCAAGCTCAAAGCGGAACTGCTCCACCGCGGACTGTTGCCCTTCATCGCGGACAACCGCGTGCACGTGGTGCCTCCCGCCGTCGTGACCCCCGAAGAAGTACGCCAGGCACTGGCGATTTACGACGACGCCCTGACCGCCGTGAGCTAACAGCAAACGCAGGCGTGACCAGGGCGGGCTCCATAGCCCGGCCCCCGTCACGTTTCGTTTGGTCCTGGCCCAGCGAGTAAACGCGACCATTCTGGATGCCGTCAACAGACTTCGCGTAGGCCTGTCCCGCCTGGTCCGAGGAAATCTTCTCGAACCCAAGTAAGTACTCGTGGTAGACGGTGGCCTCTTCAAGGACCGGGAGCTCACGGCGTTGATACGGATGCCGCGGGGATGGTCCCCAACAGCGCCAAGTTAACCCGTCCCAGGACCTTGTCAGCCGGGCCGGCCGCAAGGTCGCCGCCCGTCAGCTCCGCCAACGGCCTGAAAGGCGCGACGCCGGCGCGGGACGCCGGATTCGAATATGTGTTCTAATCTTGTTCATATGAGACCGAAGCAAGACTCCACCGCTTTCGCCCGAATGATGGCCCAGATAGACGCCGACAACAGCCACCCCAGACCTGACGACGGCAAGATCACCGAACTCGAGCCTGATAGACAACCACTGGTTCGCGTAGGGGAGATCTATGGGCGGGCGATCAAATTCACGAGGACCTTTGGGCTGGTCGAGTGGGTGGATGACCGGCGGGTCTATCACGTTGAGTGGTTCCCGGCCGGGCAGGTCAGGCGCGTTGACCGGGAGTCTTGGAGGGGGCGGCCCCTTTAGGGGAGTCCGGTCTTGGTGGGTCGCCCTGGCGCGGACTCTAGCGGCTGACCGCCTCGATCCTGTCACGAGCGGCAAGCGAGGCGCCCATACGCTCTAACATCTTCGTCAGGATTGGACGAGGTGTCGCGAAATTCAAGCGGACGAAGCCCTTGCCGGCTTCGCCGCAGGCCGAACCGTCGATGAGTTGAACTCCTGCGTGTTCGCTGAAGAATTCTCCTGGGGCCTCATCCATTTCCAGGGCACGACAGTCGAGCAGCGCCAAGTATGTGCCTTGCGGGATGCTGTAGCAGACACCGGGGAGGTGTTCGGTCACCAGTTCGGCGAGCAGCCGCCGGTTGCCGTCCAAGTAATTCAAGACGTCCGCGAGCCACTCACTCCCGGTCGCATAGGCGGCAGTGTTGGCCACAACGCCAAGGTTGCACGTACCGTGTTCCGGAAAGAATCGCAGGTCCATCCACTTGGCTGCATCGGCGTCATTGGAGATGATGAGCTGGGCGGCCTTCAGGCCCGCCAGGTTCCACGCCTTGGAACCGGATGTGGCCGTGATGGTGTGCCCGGAAGCTACCGGAGAAATCGAAGCGTATGGAACGTGCCGGTTGTCCCCGTAGACCAACGGTGCATGAATCTCATCCGAAAACACGCGCCCGTTGTGGCTGTCGACGATCTTGGCAACTTTTAGCATTTCTTGGCGGGTGTACACCTTGCCGATCGGGTTGTGCGGATTGCACATGATCAGCAAACCGCCCCCGCCGGCAAAGGCTTCGTCCAAGCCCTCGTAGTCCAGGTCCCAACCGTCTGGTGTCTGCTTCATGGCGACCTCGATGATCTCTCGTCCGCACAGGCGCGGAATCTTGAGGAACGGCGTGTAGGCCGGTGTTAGGACAATGACCTTGCTTCCGGCGGGGGAAAAGTGTTGGATCGTCGCAGTCAAAGCGGTCAGCACATCGGCCAGGGGCCGAATCCGTTCCATAGGCACCTTCCAGCCGTACCGACTTTCCTGCCACGTGCTGCAAGCCCGGGACATGGCCTCACCCAGATGCTGTGGAAGGTAACCAAAGAGGCCTTGTTCCACGGCGGAATTGACAGCTTCGGTAATCGACGGAGCAACGCCGAAGTCCATTTCGGCCACAAACGCCCCGATCTTCTCCGGGTACAGCGACCACTTAAAGCCGCCGACTCCACGCAATTGCTCGATGCTGATCTCGTCAAAATCGTGGACAGTTGTCACGATGTGTCTCCTCAATGTCAAAGACCGCAGTGCCGCTGCACAGGGGCAGGGGCGCCGGTTACTCATCGGCCGCAAAGGGGCTGATTTCGCCGTCGTCACCGACGGCGCGGATTTCGTTCAAATAGTTGTAGATGCTGAATCGGGTGCGATTAAGGGACAGATCGAGCATTTGTACGGCGCCTGTATCGCTGCACCCGCGCCCCTGGGGACCTTACTGTTCAACCACGGGAACACCAGCTGTTCGGTGCAGGTGAACCCCCGTGCGGGTGCGCAGAGCTGGTGAAAAGACAGTCCTAGACAGTGTTGACCCGGTTCAGCAGCGGCGGCTAGCTCAGGGCCGTCCTGACCGGAAGAAGGTTAGCTGGCTCGCGCTTCCCGGCGGGCGCGCTGGATGAGGGGGTCCGGGACGGGCGCCGCGTTCAGCAGTTGCCGGGTGTAGTCACTGCTCGGCGAACCGAACACTTGGTCCCGCGAACCCTGTTCAACGACGCGGCCCTTATGCATGACGGCGACACGGTCACTGAGGGAATCGACTACGGCCAGATCGTGGCTAATGAACAGGCACGCAAAGCCCAGTTGTTCCTGGAGTTCCCGAAAAACGTCAAGGACGCGAGCCTGGACTGAAACATCCAGGGCACTTGTCGGTTCGTCGGCGATGAGGACATCGGGCCTAAGGGCAACCGCACGCGCGATCGCGACCCTCTGCCGTTGGCCACCTGAAAGCTCATGCGGATACCGCTCACCCCAACCGCCACCCAGTCCGACGTCGGCTAGCAACTGGTCAACTACGTCGTAGAGTCCTCGGCCCCGCATCCCGCGATGGATTCTTAGGGGTTCGGCTACTGCGTTCCTGACCGTGAATCTTGGGTTCAGTGATGTTGCTGGATTCTGGAACACGACGCCGATGCGTTCACGGAGGCTGCGCAGTTCCCTGTGCCGTGACTCAACGAAGGATTGCCCCAGGATGCGGACGGTGCCGCTGGTTACCGGGGCAAGGCCAATGGTCGCCAGGGCTGTTGTGCTCTTTCCCGAGCCTGATTCGCCGACGATGGCGAGGATCTCTCCAGCTTTGATGGAGAGGTTCACGCCGTCCACCGCCTTGAAGCGCAGGCCGCGGCGGTGGTACTCGACCACAAGGTTTTCGACTTCCAGGACCGGGGGCTGGGCGTCTGTGCCTCTCTCCTTCGAGGCGGTGTCTTCCGCGGTGGTGACTGAGGGTCGTTTGCCGATTTGGGGGACGGCTTGCAGGAGTTCGCGCGTGTAGTCGTTGGTGGGGTTGTGGAACAAGTGGTCCACGGCTGCTGTTTCCATGACCGTGCCCCGCCTCAATACGATGACGCGGTCTGCGATGTCGGCAACGACGCCCATGTCGTGGGTGATCAGCAGGATGCTGCTGCGTAGCCGGCTGCGCATGCGGCGGAGGACGTCCAGTATTTCGGCTTGCACGGTGACGTCCAGTGCGGTGGTCGGTTCGTCGGCGATCAGTAGGTCCGGGTCACCGGCCAATGCCATCGCGATGACGACGCGCTGGCATTGGCCTCCGGATAGCTGGTGTGGGTAGCTGGTCATCTTGTTGGCCGGGTCTGGGATTTCCACGAGGGCCAGTAGCTCCAGGATGCGTTGGTGTACTTCGGCCCGGCTGAGCCCGGGCGTGTGGGAGCGGATGGACTCGGCCAGCTGGAATCCGATGGTGAACAAGGGATTCAAGGCCGCCGCAGGGTCTTGGAAGATCATCGCTACCGATGAACCCAGGCGGCGTTTGCGCTCGGTATCACTGAGGCCAAGCATCTCGATGCCCCGCAGCGAGGCGGACCCGGTGATGGTGGCGTTGCGGGGGAGAAGGCCCAGCAGGGACATGGCCGTTACGCTCTTGCCGGATCCAGATTCCCCTACAACGGCTAGCACTTCGTTGACGGCGATGTCGAAGGAAATACCGGGGACAACGGTTTGGGGGGTTCCGTCCACGTCGAAGGTCACCGAGAGTTCTTGGACGTTGAGAAGCGTTTCACTCATCGCTGATTCCTTGTTCTTTTTTGTAGGTTTCCCATTCGTCCATCCATCGGCGCTGGGTTTCTGCAAGCCACACCATGTGGGCGTGGCCCAGCGTGAGTCGTTGCCGCGTCTCAGCATTTGCCGGACCGAGGGCCATGCCGCGGTCCATCAGGGCCTGCATGCGCCCGAAGTAGGCGAGGGAGTGATCAAGGGTTCCACCCCACGGATCTATCTCGAGGCGGAAGTAATGACTGCGGTCTCCTGCGACGATGTGGCGTCGGATATATCCAACATCGAGCATCCGCCGCGTAGCCAGGGACACGGAGCTGGGGCTGGCTCCAAGAACGGCAGCGAGTTTAGCTGAGGAGATGTAGGGCTCGTCCATGATGAGCAGATAGCCGACGACCCGCCCGTCCATGGGCGGAAATCCACGGCTTTCCCACAGGAGCCCGAATTCCTCAGCGAAAGCCCGTCGCTGCCGTTCGGCCTCGCCACTGTCAACGGGTGTGGTGTTTTCGGTCTCTGTGTCCTGCGTCATTAGTGTGCCTGGATCCCTTCGATTCTCAGCGTGGCTGTCCAGTCGTAGCCTATTGGATGAGGTGAAAATAGGCGGAAGTTGATGGGTCATCGTTGCCTCCTCGGGTCCAGGGCCGATCGGAGCGTGTCTCCGAGCACGATGATGCTGGTGATGGTGGCGACGAGGAACAGGGCGGGGAAGGCCAGCATGTGCGGGCTCCTGATGAAATGGGACGAGCCGTTGGCCAATTGCAATCCCCAGGAAATAGTTGGGGGTTCCAGTCCTATCCCGAGGTAGGTCAGGGAGCTTTCGGCGATGATCACCGAGCCCACAGAAATCGCTGCGATCACCAGCACCGGAGCAATGGCGTTTGGAAGGACGTACCGAAGCAGGATCCGGTAAGTCGGGACGCCCATGGTCAGCCCGGCCCGGACAAAGTCGGCGCCGCGCACCGCCCGGGTCGACGTTCGCATTAGCCGGGCCTGAAGGGGCCAGCTGAAGAGGGCGAGCACAAGTGAAACCGAAATGATGGTGCGCGATCCGATGGTGGTCAGCACGACGATGGCACCCAACAGGAAAGGGAAACCCAGGAAGACATCGGTCAGTCGGGAAAGGATCCAGTCAACCACACCACCTTTGTAGCCAGCGATGATTCCGACGGCGACCGCCACGGTGGTGGAAAACGCTGCCGTCAGCAGGCCAACCCCTAAAGAACTTTGGGTCCCGAAAATGACGTTTGCGTACACATCGCAGCCTTGGATGTCGAACCCAAAAGGGTGACCGGGAGCCGGGCCGTCGGCGCTGCTCTTCAAGTCGCAGACGCGTGGGTCACCATTTCCGAAAAGGCCAGCGAAGAGGGACGGGAACAGTGCGATCAAGGCCAAAATCACGATTATGGTGGCCGGAACGATGAAACCGATCCTCCGTACGGCTCCGCGCCAAGGTGTGCGGCGGCGGGTGTCCGGAAGAGTGATGGCAGGATCTCTTAACTGGGTCATCTGCGAATCCTTGGGTCGAGAAGGTAGTGCAGCGCGTCTACGACGAGGCTGGTGATCAGGAAGATCATGATGAGCGCAACTGAGACCCCGACAATGGTGGTGCCCTCGTGGGTGCGGATCGCGCTGAAGAGAAGGTTTCCTACACCAGGCAGGTTGAAGACGCCCTCGACAACGATGGTGCTTCCAAGCAGGGCCCCCAGATCGGTGGCGAGGTAGGTGACCGCGGGAACCATGGAGTTGCGCATGACGTGGACCCCGACGATCCTTCGCCGGCTCAGCCCTTTCACGCGCGCTGTCCGTACGTAGTCGGCCCGGAGATTGTCGATCACAGAATCCCGCATGAGTCGCGAGATGGCGGCCAGGCCGAAGACGGCCAGGACAAGTGCCGGTAGCAAGTAGGCCGTTGGCCAGCCTGCCTCGGTTCCGGCCACAGGGAAGATCTCCAGGCGGGCACCTAGAACCAGTTGGGCAGTGGCCGCCAGCACGAATACGGGGACCGCTCCAAAGATGATGGTTGACCACAGGACCGCTTTGTCGATCGCTGTGCCCGCTTTGACGGCGGCAAGCACACCAAGGAAGATTCCGACCATCAGCTCTATGGCCCAGGCTGTGAGCGCCAGGGCGATGGTGACTGGCCACCGGGCAGCCATCTGATCGCTGACCGAACGGCCGCGGAAATCGAGCCCGAAGTCACCGCGGAACAATCCCAAAATGTAGTCCAGATACTGATTCCACAGTGGTGCGTTCAGGTTGTACTTTTCCCGCAGCGCTTCCACGACGTTAGGGGGAAGCGGCCTGTCGCCACCGAGTGCACGGATTGGGTCACCGGGCAACGCGAAGACGAGCAGGTAGATGGCAAGGGTGACGCCGAGAAAGACGAACAAGAGGCCTGCGAACCGTGCGCCGAACCCCGCTATGAGTCTCATTGTTCACTGTTCCTCAGGACGAGGGCCGCCGCGAGAGTAGCGGCGTACTGGACGCCGGCCAGCGTTTGAATGGCCACGGTTTGCGCGTTGTCCGCCCTTGTTGCCATGTTCTCCCATCTCTCATACGTGGTGCTGGCCACGGCCAGAACCTTGTGCACCTGGGGGTGGGCCAGACCTGACTCTGTCTCGGCCTTGAGTCCGCGCAGTAGCATGCCCCCATACCGAAGCCGGAAACAATGAATCACGTCCTCCCGGCCAAAGCGCTCAGCCACGGTTGCCGGCCGAGCCGATGACTCACGATCAGCTCGCCTTACGTCTGCTCCGACGCTGGCCTCAAGCCTGGGCAGGAAATCCCTGACAGCTGTCAGGAACGGGGTCTGAAGCTTCAAATACGGTTCGGCGCCTTGCAGCAGCTCCTGTAGTGCAGAGTGCAGGTCTTCCGTTTCCCGGGCGGTGCGAATCAGGAGCTGCCGGTAGGTTTCATCGATCGGTGACTGGTCATCGGCATCCGGGTGGATCCAATAGGGAAGCTCCGCGATGAGGGAAAGCGTCTCATGGCGTGTGGCGTATTCCCCGGAGCTTGTACCGGAAACAGCGGAGACGGGATCAACCCCAAGGTCAGCGTAGAACTCATAGGCTTCCGCGACTGTGCCCATCCCAAAGATCGCGGGTGCGTATTCTTCGATGTGCGGGGACTCTGGCTCGCCGACGTCCAAGGGCAAACCCATATGCGCCGGGATGGCATGGAGGGCGACATGGAGTTCGTCGACGGGGCGCGAAAGGTAGTAGTACACCCCGCCCATCTCCCCGTTGTGAAGGGCCACATAGAGGTCCGGCTTCACATGGTCGATTGCCCGCATCAACGCTTGGCTCTCGGGAGTGACTTTGTCGAAGTAGGCCTCTTTGTAGTCGGTCGGAAATGACCACTCGACCTGTTCGTCCCGTGCGGGACGGTAGAAATTCCGGCCGTAGTAGCACCGGTCGTTAGGGCGGGCAAACCAGTTTTCGTTCAACCGGGCCCCGTCGGGGTCAATGCAGGGGACGATATGCCATTGTGCGTCCAGACCATTGACGAAGGTATCCCCATCGACCAAGGCCTGGGCGAGGTGCAGGGCCATGATCGCGCCTATGGGTTCGTTGGGGTGCACTCCGGCGACGATCAGATGATTCTTGGTTCCGGCGCCGAAGGAATACAGGGGAATCGGCTCGCCCAAGCGGCTGGTTCCTATGCGGCGGCGGTGGACCAGCTCCGGTCGTTCTGTCGCGAACGTATCAAAACGCCGAATCAGTTCATCAACAGCCGGGAAAGCATCCGCAGCGGGTACGGACTCGGCCTTCTGGAGGACCTCGTTCAACCACACGGGGCTTGCGGCTACAGCCACGGGAACATCGTGTTGCTTGAGGCTCATTTCTTCACCACGCCGATCTTTGAAAGCAGCACATTGCCCGACACGGAAGGAAGGTTAGTGATTTTCGTGGACGTTGCGTAAACAAAGGGGCTGGAGAAGGTCGGGACTGTCGGGAAGTCGTCAAGGATGACTCCCTGTGCCACCGCGTACTTCTGGTTCGCTTCTTCGAAGGAGCCTGCGGCATCACCCTCGCTGAGGAGCTCGTCGACCTTGGGGTTGCTGTAGAAACCGGCAGCGGCAGTGACCTTGCCGCCTGAGGTGAAAACATTCCTCAGGGTGTTCTGTTGGCTTGGGTACAGGGCACCCCAGTGACCGCGGAAGGGGCCGGTAACAGTGCGATTGTCCAAGGCGTCGAAGAACTCGGCCCAGTCCGTGCTCGGAGCGGCGACTACTTCCTTGATACCGAGATTTTGACGGATCTGGTTGGCGTAAACCTCGAACAGAGAATCGAATCCGTTGCCCCCGGGGTACAGGATCATCATGGTTCCTTCAAAGCCGCCGGCGTCGGCCAGGAGCTTGCGGGCCGCCTCTGGGTCGAACTTACAATACTGCCCACAGGCATCGGCTGGTGTTCCTGCCATGCTGGGTGCAGTCAGGGCGGTTGCAGGCTTATACAGGCCACCGAAAATGGCGTCGTTTACTGCCTCACGGTCGATTGACATTGAGATCGCCTGGCGGACACGTATGTCAGCGAACCTTGGATCGTCAGCCGGGAACCCGAGCCAATCCACAGCTGGCGCTTCGAGGGGATGGACCCGGCCGCCGAAGTCGTCCCGGACACTGGTCAGTTTGTTGTCCGGTACGGACACGAGGTCGACGTTGCCAGCGAGGGCGTCAGTGTAGGCGGTGCTCATGTCGTTATAGGAACGGAACGTCACACTATCGAGGGCAGGAAGTTCGCCTGCGTAGTCTTTGTTCGCAGTGACAGAGAATTCAGTGTTGTCCTGCCACGCTTCTTCCATCTTGAACGGACCATTGCCGATGGGCATCCGGTCATACGCGGCAAGGTCCTCATAGGCGGCTTCGGGCATGGGGTAGAAGGCTGTTTGAGCGTTGCTGAGCTGGAGAGGGAACTGCCTGTCGGGGGCTACGAGCTTCACGGTGAACGTAAGGTCGTCGATGACAGTAAGGCCGCTCATCGTTCTTGTCTGGGGGTCGCCTTGCTTCGGGTTCAGGTCGGAGTACCCGACAATCGCGGCGAGCTGTCCAGTGTTTCCCCAGGCATTGGGGCCGTACGCAGTGTAGTTCCAGGCATCCACATAACTTTTTGCGGTCACTGGTTCGCCGTTGTGGAACTTCCATCCACCCCGTAAGCGGATGGTCCATGTTGTTGCGTCCTCAGATGTGACTGACTCAGCCTGGACATAGTCGAGATCGCCATCTTCCTTGATGGAAACGAGCGGAGAGAAGACGCTCATGACCTGGTCGTAGGCCAGCGTCTGACGACCGGGAGTCAGGTGATCAGGCTCCCAGGTTGCGAAAACGATGTCATCGGCGACTTTGTTGTCGGGGCTTGCCGGGGTACACCCGGTGAGGAGAAGGGCCGCCACCGACACTGTGGCGGCCGTAAGGGTAATGCGCTGCAAGTGGTCCTCCTTCGGACTCGCGGCCTATGAGCGGGCCGCCTACAAGCATTCTAGTTATACGGATTGTCCCGTGCATAGTGTTCATCCAGTTTTTATTAAAAGTTCGAAAAGTTGGTGATTGAACTATTTTGAGGATGCTTGCTTGGGTGGGTGTCGTTGTGATTGGTGATCTGTGCGCTGAGGTAGGGGCTGCAGTGCAACTTTGGGCCGGGACTGCGGCACGAACGAACCTTCGGAACAGAGGCCTGCCCGACGGCGCGTGGCCCCCAGGAATCGCATGGCCTCCAGGATTATGGTCAGCGGAGCTCGCGCTCAGCCATGCTGAGTCCGTCGCTACGTTAGGAGCCGGGCCACTAATGTGACATAGCCTGCGAAGCCCGAAGCCGTCGTTCCTTAGAACAGCGGCCAAGGCACCGCGGACATCTCGCCGCTCGGAGCCGGAAATCGCCCTGTCAAGCGCAACCGGGCGCAGCGCGCGGCGAGCGAATCGATTTCTTCGGTGCTGAGTAAGTCCGCCAGGTCTCGGCCCAGTCCACCGTGCAGTCCTTCGCTGACACGATCGATACCGTCCAGTTCCTCGGAGGTCAGAGGATCTCCCAGCCATCCCCATAGCACCGTGCGCAGCTTGTGGTCACTGTGAAAGGTGAGCCCATGGTCCACGCCGTGCCGGTGTCCGTCCGTCATGGCGAGAATGTGGTTGCCTTTGCGGTCAGCGTTGTTGACGACGATGTCGAACACAGCCATGCGTCTGAGCGCTGGCGAGTCTTCGTGAACCAGGGTGACCATCCGTCCGTTCTCATCCTGTCCCTCGAGAACGTGTTTCCAGCCCGTCTCCGGCGCCTGGTCGGACGCTACCAAGTCCACTGCGCTGAGGGCGGGGTCTTGCTCCTGCCATAGCTGGACCATTCCTTCGCCCATCGGACCATCGCGCAGCCAGGTGCGCGGCACGACGTCCCCGCCGTAGACCTGCGAGACCAGATAGGCGGCCACTTCCCGGTGAGCGAGGGTACCGTGGGGAAAATCCCACAGCGGACTTTCGCCTGCAATCGGCTTATAGACCACCGATACGTCGCCGATGTTGCCCAGAAATGTCGCGTTTGAGGCCGTCGTGATGCGGCCGGTGATTGTCAGTTCGGCGGTCACTAGGTCCGGCGCTGGCATTAGACCTCGGGAAGGGTGCAGATGTGCCCGTCGGCGTCTATGGGGTAACCGCAGAGCGGGCACGCAGGACGCCCGGCGCCCACGATCTCACGGGTGCGCTTGGCGAACGCGCGGGCAGTGCCGACCGGCATGCGCACCAGCATCATTTCGGGCGGAATAGCGCCGTTTTCGTCAAGCGGTTCGTCGTTGTCATCAGTATCGTCATCGGTGATGGGATAGGCCTCTATGACGACCTGGGCCGTGGTTGGATCCCAATCCAGGCTCATGGCGCCGGTGCGAAACTGCTCCTGAGGAGGCTCGAGCGGGTCATTGTCGACGAGTTCAATGGGAGTACTCGTGGGAACGCTGAAGGGGTTGCCCTCGATCGTGATGAGCTGGTCGAGAATTTCGTCGATCTTCTCCGCGAGCAGAGCCGACTGCTGCTTCTCGAGGGCAATACTCACGATCTGCCTCCCCGCGCGCACCTGCAGGTAAAAGGTGCGAGTTCCTGGGAGGCCAATGGTGCCAATGACGACCCGATCAGGCCAAGCAAACTCGTGCACGCGTGTAGGCATGTCAGTATTTTAGGCACATGAGGTTCATGGCGTCTTCTGCCCCGCACCGCCACCCACTGGCGCATCGCCGGGACGGACGCCGTTCGACAGCCACGACAGATCACCCGCTTCGGTGTTGGTCGCGTAGACGCTGGGCCGACTAACGCCGTAGTGGACGATTGACACGGAGGCGGGGCTGACGTTAATTCGCTGGAAGAGGTCAAGGTGCATACCGAGGGCGTCGGCGAGGATTGACTTGATGATGTCACCGTGACTCACGGCAACCCACACGGCCCCTGGCCCGTACTCGGCTTCGAAAGCTGCATCGTGGCGACGAATCGCTGCCACCGACCGAGCCTGCATCGCGGCCATGGATTCACCGCCGGGAAAGACGACGGCGGACGGTTGCGATTGCACCACGGGCCACAATTCCTCGGTCGCGAGCTCACTGAGCTTGCGGCCCTGCCAGTGGCCGTAGTCGCACTCGGTGAGATCGGGATCGATCGGCGCAGACGGCGTGCCGGCCTGGCGATCGAGGATGAGCTGGGCGGTCTGCTGGCAACGCTCAAGGGGGCTCGACACCACCCCGACCAAGGGCACGGCCGCGAGCCGGTCTCCGGTCAGGGCCGCTTGGGCTCGCCCGATTTGATCCAGGCTGATGCCGACGGCCCGGCCAGCCAGCAATCCAGTGGCATTGGCTGTGGTGCGGCCGTGCCGTACGAGAATAAGTGTCGCCATCCACTCAGCCTAACCACCCGCTCGTTACTGGCGCGCCCTCCGTTGGCCCATTCAGGGTCACAAGACCGCTGATGTCTTCGGCATCGTCTGTAAGCAAAAGCCAGACAAGGTGTTGCGTGGAACCCACCTAGCGGTCTCACCGTGCTTCACCCATCTGTGGGGCCGTGGCAGGCGCGAGGAGGTGCTATTGCTCGCCGGACTGCAAGCACCCAGGGAGAACATGAGCGAACCGGCGACTGCAAAGCCAAGGAAAGTCCTTATTGATGTACACAGGACCGGCGGGGGGGAGGGGCGAGGGGGGGGTGACGTCAACGGCGGGCCGGGGGTGTGTGTTTTTTTTGTGTGTAGGGGTGGGCGG
>NZ_JBHUCD010000011.1:0-180237 GCF_042786555.1 Paenarthrobacter sp. NPDC056912 | reverse complement strand
ACCTCGCCCGTGCAGGGATCAAAGACATCGCTGAACCGGCCCGACGTGCCGTCGATCCTTTGGCCGTCTACGTAGTGTGAAAGCTCGCGCACCATTTGAATTACTCCTTGTGAATGGCTGATGTCGTGAAGTGTGGCTTGGTTGGGTTGCCTCTTCATGTCGTCAGCTGTCACTGCCGACGACATATTTGTCCGCAATGGCAAGTGCTGCATCGATCATGTCCAGTCCCTTGCGCGCATCTGCATCCGAGATGTTGCAAGGGGGCACCACGTGAATTCGATTGAAGTTGACGAACGGCAACATTCCCTTAGCCTTCAAAAACGCAGAAACCTCGTTCATGGCAGGGCTTGAACCGCCATAGGGTGCCATCGGCGCACGGGTAGCTGGGTCGCTAACCAGGTCGAGGGCCCACATGACGCCTTTACCGCGCACATCGCCGAGGCTGGGATGGGAGCGAGCCATTTCATGCAGTCGTGGTCCGATGACCTCTTGTCCCAGGCGGCGCGCATTGTCTATGAGGCCCTCGTCCTCCATGACGTTGATCGCAGCAACTGCGGAGGCGGCAGCGAGGGGGTGGCCCGAGTAGGTCAGGCCACCTGGATAGGTGCGCGAGCCGAAGTGGGATGCGATTTCGTCGCTGATGGCAACGCCACCTAGGGGAACATATCCGGAGTTAACGCCCTTGGCAAAAGTCAGCAGGTCGGGCGTGACTCCCATGTCGCCAATGGCAAACCAGGATCCAGCCCTGCCGAAACCGGTCATGACTTCGTCGGCAATCATCTTGATCCCAAACTTTGTGCAGATTTCACGCACGCCTTGCATGTAACCCGCGGGCGGCACCATGACGCCAGCCGTCCCCGGAATTGATTCCAGAACAACGGCCGCGATTGTCGTGGGTCCCTCAAAGGCGATTGTGCGTTCAAGGTGTTCAAGTGCGCGCTGGCATTCCTGCTCTTCTGTCTCTGAGTGGAACGCTGACCGGTACAGGAAGGGTCCCCAGAAGTGGACTGTCCCGGTATTTCCGTAGTCGTTGGCCCAACGGCGGGGGTCGCCGGTCATGTTGACCGCAGTGGTGGTTCCCCCGTGGTACGACCGATAGGTGGTTAGGACCTTGTAACGACCTGTGACGAGGCGTGCCATCCGCACTGCATGCTCGTTGGCATCCGCGCCGCCATTAGTAAAGAAGACCTTGTTGAGGTCGCCGGGTGTCCGTTCCGAGATGAGGCGGGCTGCTTCGCTTCGCACATCGACTGCGTACTGTGGCGCCACCGTGCAAAGCTTCCCTGCCTGCTCCTGAATGGCCCTGACGACACGGGGGTGCTGATGGCCGACGTTCATATTGACGAGTTGACTGGAAAAATCCAAGTACCTGTTGCCGTCACCATCCCAGACATAGCTTCCCTCAGCCCTTGCAATAACCATTGGGCGCAACGCATCCTGCGCCGACCAAGAATGAAAGACATGCTCTCGGTCTAGACGATAGGCGCGGTCCGACGCTGTTTCGGTCCTCGCACTGGTGTCGATCATGCTCATTTGTTCCCGTCTCTTCACGCTAGTCCTCGCTCGGCGTCCTCCGCTTGCTGGCTAGTCCAGAATCGCCGAGCTGAGAAACAGAACGAAGCGACAAGTTGTCTGTTTCAGGCGCATTTCCCGACACTATGTCTCGATACCGTGACCGACCGTTCCAAGGTGTACTTGTCCATGGGGCGGCTATCGCCATACCATCGGCACGATAGCGGCCACGTCCCAGGTTCCTGCGCTCTGTAGCCTGCGTTCCACTATGTTTGGCTGCCGAAACGTTGCACTATGCCTACATCCGTCGAGGAGCAATATGTTGCCCACTGTGAGGCAAGTGCTAGCCACTCAGGTCCTGGCCTCCGCCGAACCGGAGATTCTCGCTGCTGCACACCAACTCGACCGGCCAGTTCGTTGGATACACCCAGCAGAAGTGTCCGATATCGCCCACCTGTTACGTGGAGACGAACTAGTGATGACAACAGGCTCATTTCTTCCCGTGGACGATCAGGGCCTTGGCGCCTACGCGGAATCATTGGCTGCCGCCGGAGCCGCGGGACTTCTCCTTGAACTTGGAAGAAAATGGCAAGAAGTTCCTGAGGCCCTCACTAACGCTTGCGCCAGGGTCGAGCTACTCCTCGTGGCGCTTCACCGGGAAATACGTTTCGCCGAAGTCACTGAGCAGATCGGGGGCCTCATCCTTGAAGCACAGATTGAAGACCTGCGGGCCATTGACCACGTCCACGAGACTTTTACCCGGCTGGATTTAGAGGCATCGGGACCGGATGACATTCTCGCCGCTGTTGCATTGTCAGCCGGTTTCCCAGTGGTTTTGGAAACAACGCGGCACCAGGTTATCGGGTTCGACAGCGCTGGGCGGAACACCTCAGACATCCTCAAGGACTGGACACGGCGGTCAAGGACGGCAGTGTTATTTGGACGTACGGGATACGACCGTCGCAAGGGGTGGCTGATGACTGTTGTTGGGTCACGCGGCGACGACTGGGGTCGGCTTGTGCTCATGACCGACGCATTGCCCAGCCGCCGTGACTACGTTCTCCTGGAACGTGCAGCAGGAGCCTTGGTTCTTCACCAGATGCGGACGCGGGCCCGAGACAGTATCGAACGCAATACGCATACGAACCTGCTCGCTGATCTTCGCTCCGGTCGCCTGTCACCGGAGCTCGCACTGCGGTGTGAAGCAGCTCAATTTCCCGTTCAGTCTCGGCAGTTCTTTGCAATAGGGATCAGGGGACGAATCCCCTTCGACGGGTCCAGGCAGTGGCATCCCTCGGACGTCGCGATGCTCCTGACATCATCAGCGCGAGCACTAGGACTCTCAATGATTGTCGGGCTCGATACGGATCATGTTCTCGGCCTGGTCAGTACACAGGGGGACACCTCGGTAGACGGAGTGTTAAGAAGGCTCACACAGGAGTTGGGAAAGTCCGGCGGATTCGTTGTGGCCTGCGGCGAAGTGGTGGAAAGCTTTGAACAAATATTCCGAACGTTGATCGATGCGAGGAACATTCTGGCCGCCACCACAGACGAGGATCCGAGACCCTGGGTGACCCTTGCGGACGTACATCTACGTGGTCTCATCCATCTACTACGCGACGACGAACGGCTAAACCTGTTCGTCCGGCGCGAACTGGGGCCGCTCGTTTCTTACGATGCCAAGCACGGCACCGAGTTACTCGAACTCCTCGCTGTTGTGCTCCAGACACCAGGCGGGAAGACGGCTGCCGCCAAGCGGCTCCTTCTATCGCGAACGGTTTTGTACGATCGCCTGGCTAAAATCGAAACAGTTTTGGGAGTGAATCTCGATGACCCCCATATCCACGCTTCCCTTCACGTAGCCGTTATGGCCTACAGCCTCTTTGATGACGAGGCCTCGGGTAGGACACTCGGGACCTGAACCAGGCCCGCGGAACTGCTGGAATCCGGCGGCTTCGGACCCAAACTGGGGTAGACCGCTCTCTTACTCGCGGGTTGTGCGATTTGACAATACTCAAGCCAATATCGCTGCACCACGCACTGTACTTGATCTGCGTCACGCTGGAAGACTGAATTTGTGAAGAGCGCAATATCCACGGATAAGAGGATTGGCCTGCCTCTACGCAGGCGGGAAGAGCTAGGCCTCGCTAGTTTCCAGCCCAGTTTTTCCCCCTTCGGGAACGATAATTTTCAGGAGTACTAATGTCCGTAACAATTCCTTCAGATCTGCTGACCACGCCGGAGTGGCAGGAACGGCTTGATTCTCTGGCCAAGAAGCATTCCGTGCCGGGGGTGCAGGTTGGTTTGATTGCGCTCGATTCAGCGGGTGATGTGGATCTGCGTGTTTTGACGACCGGGGTGACCAGTCTTGCCACTGGTGTTGAGGTCACGCCGGAGACGATTTTCCAGTACGGATCGATCACGAAGATCTGGACCACGACTCTGATCATGCAGTTGGTTGACGAGGGGAAACTGACTCTCGATACCTTGGTGGTTGATGTTCTTCCTGACTTCAATATTGCCAACTCTGAGTATTCGGGCCTGATTACTGTGCGCCACTTGTTGACGCACACCAGTGGGATCGATGGTGATCTCTTCACTGACACGGGGTATGGCGATGACTGCATTGAGAAGTACGTTGCGTCGTTGTCCACGGCCACCAGCATCACCGAGCCTGGCGGGCAACTGAGTTATTGCAACTCCGGGTTCACCGTTGCCGGAAGGATTATTGAGGTTCTTCGCGGGCAGGCCTGGGATGATGTGCTGGTTGATTATCTCTATGAACCGTTGGGACTGAGCCACGTCATCACCAGGACCAAGGATGCTCCGTTGTTCCGTGCCGCGGTTGGGCATCTGGCAAGTGCTGATCCGGCGTCCGGGGAAGAGGTGGTCCCGACCAAGGAATGGGTTCTGGTGAGGTCCATGGGCCCGGCAGGGGTCATTACGGGCACGGTGGAGGATCTGCTCATGTTTGCGTCGGCGCATATGCGTGATGGTCTCGGACTGAATGGGAAGCGAATCCTGTCCGAGGAGTCAGCGCGACTCATGCGGACGCCGCAGTTCGACCTATCGACCGTCTCCACTGTGGATAAGGCTTGGGGATTGGGCTGGGTTTTGTCGGACTGGGGGACTGCGATGGCTGTTCGCCATGGCGGGGCTACTATCGGTCAGATTGCCAGTCTTCACACTTTTCCCGAAGTAAATGTTGCGATGAGTGTTCTGACCAACTCCCGCGGCGGGTACCTTCTGGCCAAGGAGTTGGAGACTGCCATTGGTGCTGAGCTGGGACTGACCTATCCCAAGCCCCTCGATGAGGGTGTTAGCGATGACTTCGATAGCAGTGGGTTGCTCGGTACCTATGAAACCACGACGACACGCTTCGAGTTGACCCGCCGGGAGGACGGGCAGCTACTGCTGGCTGCCTCGGCAAAGGTCGAAGTAGATGGGGAACCTGACCAGCCGCCGCTCCAGGCTCATCTGCTGTCGAATTCCAGATTCGTGGCTGATCCCGAAGGATCGGCGACCGAATTCCAGCACCTAGTCATCGATGGCGTTGAATTTCTTTATGGCGGACGGCTTTATAGAAAAGTATCTGGCTAAATTCTTGCCGTAATGACACCAGTCCGCGTCAGCCTGCCCAAGGCTGGCGCGGACGCCAATCCGTTTCTCACCGACTGTCGCCAAATCCCGGTAAGAAGCCCGTAGTAACATCCAGGAGCAGCAAGCATGACAGAGTTCTCGTATCTTGACGCCGCCCGCGACGTTTCCGAGGAAATGATTGAAGCGTCGTTGGGACTGGTTGAGCAGGAGTCGCCTTCGGGTGACAATCTTGCCCTTGAATCGTCTGCAGCCTACGTGGCCGAGCTTGGACAGCGTCTGCTCGGGCAGCCTCCTGAAATAGTTCGCACCGAGAATGTGCCTCATCTGCTGTGGAAGATCGGGTCGGGTGACCGCCGGGCCCTCCTGCTTGGACACCACGACACCGTTTGGCCCATCGGTTCCTTGGCCGAACTCCCCGCATTGGTAGTCGATGGCATCATGCGGGGGCCTGGATGTTTTGACATGAAGGTCGGCATTGTCCAAGGGCTCTTCGCTTGCAGCCTCATTATCGAGCATGAGGGCCTCGATGCTCTTGATGGCGTCACGATTCTTATCACCGGCGATGAGGAAACCGGATCCCAAACATCCCGCTCACTCATTGAATCGGAGGCCGCGCAGGTCGAGGCGGTGCTTGTGCTCGAAGCTGCGGCTCCTGGCGGCGCATTGAAGATCGCCCGCAAAGGCGTTTCATTGTACGAAATTGAAGTGAGAGGTAGAGCGGCTCATGCCGGCCTGGAGCCGGAGCTCGGGATAAACGCCGGTCTTGAAATGGCAACTCAAATACAAAGAATTGCAGGACTTGGTGATCTGAACGCCGGCACGTCTGTAGTACCGACCAGTGGAACTATCGGGACCACCTCCAACACAGTCCCTGCCTCGGCCCTGCTGACGGTAGATGTGCGAGCCGAAACGTCGGTGGAGCAAAATCGCGTCGATTCGAGGATTCGTGGACTAACAACCTTGAACCCGGAGGCGTCTGTGCATGTTTCAGGAGGCCCAAATCGCCCACCCATGGAATCAGATATGTCCAGTGTCCTCTTCGACCATGCCAGGCGGGCCGCACGAGTGCTGGGCCTCCCCGAGCTTGAAGGAGTTGCTGTTGGTGGAGCATCTGACGGAAATTTCACCTCCGCCCTCGGAATACCTACCCTTGACGGCTTGGGTGCGGTGGGCGGTGGAGCGCACTCTGCTGATGAACATGTGGTGGTGGCATCCATTCCAGAGCAGACGGCGCGCCTGGCGCAACTGCTATCCGGGCTGATGTCCACTCGATCGATCCCTTACTAACCTGTATCGACCCTTACGAGTCGATACTGAATCCTCCGCTAAGACCGGGTGCAGAGACGCCCCCCAAGAGAATCAGGTAGACCTGGAAATGACTTCAACGAAGTCCACACAACCCTCCCTTACCCACCCTGCTGCAGTGGAAGCGTTTAGTCGTGTCCCGCTCATTGATGGACACAACGATCTTCCTTGGGCCTCTAGGGAAACTGCGAATTACTCAGTCGAAGGCCTGGAACTCGATTCCCGCTTCAATACTGATATCGACAAACTGCGGCGCGGAGGAGTCGGAGGCCAGTTCTGGTCTGTGTTTGCACCCGCGGCCCCCACTGAGTCCGAATCTGTGCAGTTCACTCTCGAACAGATCGATTTTGTTTACAGGATGCTCAAGAGGTATCCGGAGGTTTTTGAACTTGCCCGCACTGGTGACGATGTACGGAGAATTTGGCGGGACGGACGAATTGCGTCTTTGCTTGGTGCCGAAGGCGGGCACAGCATTGGCAGCTCCCACGCCACGTTGCGCATGCTGGCCCGGCTAGGCCTCAGGTACATGACGCTGACACACAATTCGAATAACCCCTGGGCGGACTCAGCCACTGACGAGCCAGTCAATGGAGGTCTCAGCAGCTTTGGACGCGAGACCGTGAAGGTGATGAACGAGCTTGGTGTCCTTGTTGACCTATCGCATGTTTCCCCGGACACAATGAAAGATGCGATCGAGACATCCACATCCCCGGTCATCTTTAGCCATTCCGCATGCCAAGCCCTATGCCGGCACCCCAGGAACGTCCCTGACTCGATCCTGAAAACACTTCCAGCGAATGGAGGCGTCATCATGATCGCGTTCGTTCCAGCGTTCCTTGATGAGGCCTACTACGAGTGGGATGTGAATGGTCGAGCCGGATTGCGACCCTCCACGTCGATCAATCACTTGATTGAGCACATTGAGCATGCACGAGATATTGCAGGCATCGATCACATCGGCTTGGGCAGCGACTACGACGGTTGTGACGACTTTCCCGATGAAATGACCGATGTCTCGGGCTTCTCTGTGCTCATTGACAGACTCGCTGAACGAGGCTGGTCATCTGAGGACCTCGCCAAGTTGATGGGCGAAAATCTGCTGCGCGTTCTCGACCAGACAAGTGCCCAGGCTCTCTCTGCACTGGACTAGAAGACCACGTGAATAACCATCCATCACCAACTGGCGAAACAAGGCTCGGGATCATTGCGGGGTCTGGTCCCGAAGCCGGCATCGACTTGTGGACGAAAGTCCTTCACCACAACAGGGCCATGCTGGGCACCATTTATGACGGCGATGTCCATGCCCCGCACGTGATCATTGCTTCTGTTCCAGAACTCGGATACTCGATGGAATTGGAAAAGCGTGAAGAACAGGTTTGGTGCGCACTGGAGCACACGGCCCGACAAATTTCTCCCCAAGTGGACTACTACGTGATTGCCTGCAACACACTGAACTACTTTGCTGATCGGCTTGATGCCCTGGAACTCGATGCACAGTTGATCACGCCTTCGCAGGTAGTCATCGAGGAGTTACGTCGCCTCAACCACCCCGCCGATCAAGGCGTGGCATTGCTCGGCAGCAGGCAGACCATGGACTTGGGCCATTGGTCGTCCTATACGGCTCTCGCGGAACACTTTAGTGTTGAGTTGCCTGTCGAATCTGAGTCTTTGCACCATCTCATCTACGACGTCAAGGTTGCAGGCGGCTCAACACCTGAAATTGAACGAGAATTTCTCACCCTATGCGCCTCACTTCACAGCGACGTGGTACTTCAAGCCTGCACGGAACTGCCGCTTATCGACGTCGATAGTACGCGCGCAGGAAAGAACTTGATTGATGTTTCAGACCTCCTGGCGCGAGCTCTCGCGACCAAGACTGCCTGAAGACAAGCCCCCGAACAAGCGCAAAAGAGCGGTCCGCGACAACCCAGCCGCGGACCGCTCAGCTATGTCCCATTGACAACAAACCCTCAAATATCAGCTTGCGTCGGATGGGAGGTGGATCAAGTTCTAGTCACGGCCTGATCCACGGTAATTGTTGATCACTTCCAGGAGCCGTTCACCATCCAACGCATGGGCAGTGATTCCATCACGTCCAGTCATGTCCTCCGCGGCGAGCATCGCGTTGAGGATGGCCTCTTCCGTAGCATCGGATACAGCTTCGAAAACAGGAGTCAGTAGTTGGTGTGGGACTGCCCTCAGCTCGTGGGTCATGGTGAGGGCAGGGCTCCCGTAGTATTCGCCGGGGATGCTGTCATTGCCCGTTGAAAACGCAAGCATAATGTCGCCGCTCGAGTCTGATGCGGCACCGCCCACGCGAGACAGGCCGACGGCGGCACGCATCGCAAGACGACGGCATTGACCCGGGAGCAGCGGCGCATCCGTCGCCACGATCACGATGATGGACCCGGCACCCGCGGGAAGGCGGTGATACGCAGCAGAAGAACGGGAGGATGTCGGAAGGGGTACCTCCGAGGCGGGAATCAGGGATCCGACAGGTACGCCGTCCACGCGGAGGGCCTCACGCGTGCCATAGTTCGCCTGCACGAGAACACCGACCGTCCATCCGCCGTCCTTCTCGGACAAAACCCGGGAAGAACTGCCGATTCCTCCTTTGAACTCATGGCAAAGCATCCCGGTTCCACCACCGACGTTTCCCTCGGCCACCGGACCGGATTGCGCCGCGTCGAGAGCATCGAAGACGTGTTGGGCGGTGACGTGTTGGCCGTGAATATCGTTCAGTACGCCGTCGTAAGTTTCGCCAACGACCGGCATCGACCAGTACGTGTCCGTTCCGGAGGTTCGCGTGTCGTATTCGGCGATCGCATCGCGGACCACCCCGACGCTGAAGGTGTTCGTCAACCCGATTGGCGTTGTCAGCAACCCGCTCTCACGGACCCATTCGAGACCGGTCAACTCACCGTTGCCGTTCAAACTCACGGCTCCGGCAAAGACGGGCTGGTCGCGTACGCTGCCGGCACGAGGCTGGACGATGGTGACGCCGGTGCGCACCGGGCCGTCATCTGACGGACTTGTGCCGGAGATGAGGGTCGTATGGCCGACGCGGACGCCGGCGACGTCCGTAATGGCATTGTGTTGCCCGATGGCAAAAGGACCGATTCCGAGTCCAAGATCCCGAAGGCGTGTCATAGGTGCAGTCCATTCTTCGTGTGGTGACAGGTGGGTGCAAAAGCAGCTGCAGAGGCACGGTTGGCATCTTGTGTTGCCTGCTACTAACACAAGAAAAATCTTGTATTGTTTCGTTGACTTTAGCTGCTCTGGCCTGGACATGCAAGGAGTTTCACGGGGTTGGCGGGAAGCTCGGGGCCGGCTTGGTTGGTACAAGATTGATATTGTTCGCCCATCGATTCAGACGTACGCCTCGCCTTTTCGGTGCCCACAGCGGCCAACTCGAAGAACCAGGCGACACTGGTGTACCGGCGTATTTTGGAGGAAACGACTGACCGTCCTCGCTTCACGGACCCGCCGCTACTTCCCCATCCCCATCAGCCGCTGCATCTGCGCACCCGCGTCGCTGCCCGGCGCCGGGGTGTAGACAACGATGTGCAGGTCCGGCCGGTCTGATGGCGATACTTGGTGGTGCTCCAGTTGCAGCACCCCCACGGCGGGGTGGTGGAAGAGCCGCTCGCGGGATTCGAAGCCCAGGATGTCGTAGCGGTCCCAGCCTTCCTGGAACTCCGGGCTGGCTTCCTTGAGCCGCTCCACTTGGTATTCGACGTCGGGATCGCCCAGCCGCTGTCCGGTTTCGGCCCTGAACTCGGCCAGGAACCTCTTGCTGGTGACGTCCCAGTCGGGCAGCAGATCGCGGATGTAGGGATCGGTGAAGACGAGCCACAGGAGGTTCCGGTCCGAGGCGTCGAAGGTGCCGATGTTGGGGTACAGGGCCTCATACGCGCGATTCCAGCCGGCGATGCCCCAGTCCGGGGACAGGGCGTAAGAGGGGTTGGGGTCCAGGGCGTCCAGCAGGCGTTGTACATGCGCGGGAGCATCGGCGGCCACTGGGCCCTTGGGTGGGGCGGACGAGTAACCGCCCAAAGACAGTACATAGCTCAGCCCGGTGTCAGAGAGATGCAGGGCCCGCGCTATGGATTCCAGGACCTGCCGCGAAGGGCTGATGTCTCGGCCCTGCTCAAGCCAGGTGTACCAAGTGACGCTGACTCCGGAGAGGAAGGCGATCTCTTCCCGGCGGAGCCCGCGCTCGCGGGACCGGCCCACCGGTGGCAGGCCGTAGTCCGAACGCAGGGCCTGGGTACGGCGGGTCCGGAGGTAGAGCCCCAGTTCCTTGCGTCTCTCATCTTTCACGTTTCCAACACTATTACTCTGGTACTTTCACTACTAGTAGCAACACCGTCTTCCACCCAACGTAGAACAACAGCAGGATGGTATTCATGCCTGCACTACGCTCAAGAACAGTTACCCATGGCCGCAACATGGCCGGCGCCCGCGCACTGCTGCGCGCCTCCGGCGTCGCCAACACGGACATCGGCAAGCCGATCATCGCCGTCGCCAACTCCTTCACCGAATTCGTCCCCGGCCACACCCACCTCGCCCCGGTGGGCCGGATCGTCTCCGACGCGATCCTCGCCGCCGGCGCTGTGCCGCGCGAATTCAACACCATCGCCGTGGACGACGGCATCGCCATGGGCCACTCCGGCATGCTCTACTCCCTCCCGTCCCGCGACCTGATCGCCGACTCGGTTGAGTACATGGTCAACGCACACTGTGCCGACGCCCTGGTCTGTATCTCCAACTGCGACAAGATCACCCCGGGCATGCTCATGGCCGCGCTGCGCCTGAACATCCCCGTTGTTTTCGTCTCCGGCGGTCCCATGGAGGCCGGCCGCGTGACCCTGACCGACGGTTCCGTGCGCTCCCTGGACCTGGTGAACGCGATTTCCGACGCAGTGGATGAATCCATCTCCGATGAGGACATCAACCTCATCGAAGAGAACGCCTGCCCCACCTGCGGTTCGTGCTCGGGCATGTTCACCGCCAACTCCATGAACTGCCTGGCCGAGGCCATCGGCCTGGCCCTGCCCGGCAACGGTTCCGTGCTCGCGACCCACACCGCCCGCAAGGCGCTGTACGAGAAGGCCGGCGCCACCGTCGTCGAGCTCGTGAAGCGTTATTACGACGGCGACGACGACTCCGTGCTGCCGCGCTCCATCGCCACCGCCAAGGCCTTTGACAACGCCATGGCGCTGGACATCTCCATGGGCGGCTCCACCAACACCATCCTGCATCTGCTGGCCGCGGCCCAGGAGGCGGGCGTTGAGTACGGCCTGGCCGAGATGGACGCCAAGTCCCGCCAGGTTCCCTGCCTGGCCAAGGTGGCCCCGAACGTCGCCAAGGACAAGACCTATTACATGGAGGACGTGCACCGCGCCGGCGGCATCCCCGCGCTGCTGGGTGAGCTGAACCGCGGCGGCCTCCTGCACAAGGACGTCCACTCCGTGCACTCCGCCGACCTGGACGGCTGGTTGGATGACTGGGACGTCCGCGGCGGCAAGGCCACCGAGGAAGCGCAGGCGTTGTGGCACGCGGCCCCGGGTGGCGTCCGTTCCTCCACGGCGTTCTCGCAGTCGAACGAGTGGACCTCTTTGGACACCGACGCGGAGGGCGGCTGCATCCGTTCCGTGGAGCACGCCTACTCCAAGGACGGCGGCCTGGCCGTGCTGCGCGGCAACGTCGCAGTGGACGGCGCCGTGGTGAAGACCGCAGGCGTGGACGAGTCCATCTGGATCTTCGAAGGCCCGGCGGTCGTGTGCGAGTCACAGGACGAAGCCGTGGAAATGATCCTGAACAAGACCGTCAAGGAAGGCGACGTGGTGGTCATCCGCTACGAGGGCCCCAGGGGTGGTCCGGGAATGCAGGAAATGCTGTACCCCACGAGCTTCCTCAAGGGCCGCGGCCTCGGCAAGAAGTGCGCCCTCATCACGGATGGACGCTTCTCCGGCGGCACCTCGGGCTTGTCGATCGGGCACATCTCCCCGGAGGCTGCCTCCGGCGGTGCCATCGCCCTGGTGGAGAACGGCGACATCATCAGCATCGACATCACGCAGCGCTCCCTTCAGTTGCAGGTCTCCGACGAAATCCTTGCCGAACGCCGCGAAAAGCTTGAAGTCAACGGTGGCTACAAGCCCAAGAACCGCGACCGCCACGTGTCTGCCGCGCTGCGGGCCTACGCGGCCATGGCACTGTCCGCGGACAAGGGCGCCGTCCGCGACGTCTCGCTGGTAGAGAACCTCTAAGGCACCGTTCCGCGCCTAAGCCGCCTGCCGGCGTCGTGCTTCAAGTGAACGCACGACGCCGGCAGGCGGCTTCTGCTTTAAGGCGCGGGAGCGGTGTGGAGCCAAGAGTTCGCATCGTTTCGCGTCATGATTGCGGACGTCCGGGCACTTCCTGCATGGGCCGTTTTGGCTCCATACCTACAACAGAAAGGGGTGACTCGTGGGAGTTTTTGATGATCTGGCGGGCAAAGCCCAGGAACTTATTCAGGGCAATGGCGAAGCTATCCAGGCGGGCATCGAAAAGGCCGGGGATCTCGTCGACGAAAAGACCGGTGGCAAGTTTGCCGGGCAAGTCGACGCGGTGCAGGGCGCGGCGTCCGACTATGTGGCCAAGGTAGATGCGCAGGAGGCGCCTGGGGACGCGGACTAGTTTGGTCCCTTTCGCGGGAGCCAGGACGGTACATGTTTGCGTGAATACATCCATCGCTGTACTTTAACCTCATGGAAACCCTCACGCATGCGCCCGTCCTGGCCCGCTTCGGCTACGCGGTTTCGGATCCCACCAGGGCGCGGATTCTGCTGGCCCTTGCTGAGGCGCCGTCCTACCCCTCTGATTTGGCGGATGCCCTGGGAGTATCACGCCAAAGCATGTCCAACCATCTCACCTGCCTGCGCGGTTGCGGCCTGGTGGTGGCCGTTCCCGATGGCCGCCGGAGCCGATACGAACTCGCCGACGCCCGGCTGGGGCACGCGGTCAAAGACCTCATAGGCGTGGTGCTGGCGGTCGACCCCAACTGCTGCGCACCGGACGGGACGTGCCTGGCGTGAGCGCCCTGCTTCAGATACCCGCACCGGGGCGCCGGGCTGTCCTGATGCGCCGGATCAGGTTGTTCGCAGCTGCGACCATCACCTACAACGTCATCGAAGGCGTCGTCGCACTGTGGGCCGGAGGCGTCGCCGACTCTTCGGCGCTGATCGGCTTTGGACTGGATTCGATCGTGGAAGTTGCTTCCGCAGCGGCCCTGTCCTGGCAGTTCTCCGTGAAGGACCCGGAGAAACGTGAGCGGGTGACGCTTCGGATCATCGCAGTGTCCTTCTTCGCGCTGGCTGCCTTCGTGGCCGTTGACGCTGTCAGGTCCCTTGCCGGCGGGGGAGAGGCCCAGCATTCAACTCCCGGAATCATCATCGCTGCGCTGAGCCTGGCGATCATGCCGGTCCTCTCCTGGGCGCAGCGCCGTGCCGGCCGGGAGCTGGGTTCAAGAACGGCTGTTGCCGACTCCAAACAAACGCTTCTTTGCACGTACCTCTCGGCCGTCCTGCTGATCGGGCTTGTCCTGAACAGTGCGCTGGGCTGGTGGTGGGCGGACGCCGGGGCGGCGTTGATCATCGCCGGGATCGCCGTGCGGGAAGGCGTCAATGCCTGGCGCGGCGACGCCTGCTGCGCCAATGATTCCTGTTCGCCTCACGGGACGAATCTGTAGCCCATTCCGGGTTCGGTGATGAGGTGGCGCGGGTTGCTTGGTTCAACTTCCAGCTTGCGCCGTAGTTGCGCCATGTACACGCGGAGATAGTTCGCTTCTTTGACGTACGCCGGACCCCACACCTCGGTGAGGAGCTGCTGCTGGGTGATCAGCTTGTCCGGATTCCGGACCATGATGTCCAGGATGCTCCATTCGGTCGGCGTCATTCTGACGTCTTGGCCGGATTTGGTGATTCGCCTTTTTGCCAGGTCCACGGTGAACGAGCTGGTGTGCACTGGCGCGGGTTCATCGCCGGATTCGGTGTTTCGACGCAGGAGGACCCGGAGGCGTGCCAGCAGTTCGTCCAGCCCGAACGGCTTGGTGATGTAGTCGTCCGCTCCGGCGTCGAGCGCTTCCACTTTGTCCTCGGAACCGTGCCTGGCAGAGAGGACCAGGATGGGCACGGTGCTCCACTCGCGGAGCCTGGTGATGACTGTTTTGCCGTCGAGGTCGGGCAGGCCCAAGTCAAGGATCACCACGTTCACGGGTCGCTGGGCCGCAGCATGAAGGGCCGACTCCCCATCCGTTGCCGTCGCCACGGTGTATCCGTGCCCCCTGAGCGTGATGGCAAGTGCCCGGACAATGTGGGGATCGTCGTCCACTACCAGGACGCTATGCATGCAGGATGCGATTCACTGGTGGCCTTTCGGGGAGGGCAGCGGGTGATGGGTGCGGTTGAGCAGGACCGACTGGGCTTGGATAGGGGCCTCCCCGGTGGGGTGTTCAAAGAACGTACCGGTGGACAGTGGAAGCCGGATGACCATGGTCAGACCGCCACCGGGGGTTTCTTCGGCAGTCAGCGTACCTCCCATTGCTTCGGTGAAGCCTTTGGCCACAGCGAGTCCCAAACCCACGCCGGTTGAGGCAGGCACATCGCCAAGCCGTTGGAAGGGTTGGAACATCTGGAGCACGCTGGCGGCGGGGACCCCTTGGCCGTGGTCGATGATGCGGAGTTCTCCGGCCGGCCGCCCGGCCAGTGTGGCGTTGCTGAGTCCACCGACGGCACCGACAATGACGATGTCCGAGTTCGGTGCGTATTTGACGGCATTTTCAACGATGTTGGCAACGACGCGTTCCAGCATCCCGGCGTCGGCGTCCACCTCCGGCATGTTGGGCAAAAGGTCCAGGCGGATTCTTCCAGCAGGAGTGCCGTGCAGGGCGGCGGGAATCACTTCATACCAGCGGGTTGGCTTGATCAAGGCGTTGACGGAATCCGAAGTGATGCGGGACATGTCCAGCAAGTTGCCCACCAGCACGTCCAGCCGGTCGGAGCATTCTTCGATGGTGGCCAGAAGCTCCTGTTCCTCTTCTTCCGTGTAGCGGACCCCGGGCTGCCTCAAGCCTCCGACGGCGAGTTTGATACCGGCCAACGGGGTTCGGAGATCGTGGGACACCGCCCGAAGGATGGAGGTACGCATGGTGTTGCTTTCGGCCAGCCGCATGACTTCGCGGCGACTGGCTGCCAGCTGCCTGCGTTCGAGCTGGGCTGAGAGATGCGAACCGAAGGCCCCGAGCAGGCGGCGGTCGCTCGCCGGCAGGACCCGGCCGGTAAGAACCAGCCGCGTGGTGGAGTCGATCTGTTCAATGTTCTCGTTGTCGCCGGTGGCAAGCGGAGAGTCCTCCCCGGCCGTGGCCAAAAGCCTCCAGCCGGGGTGGTCCGGCGCTGAATCGTAGAGAGCGGCCTTGCGGACCTGGAAGACATCCACCGCCTGTTCCAGCAAGCCGATCACCGGGTCCTCGGCAGTGGACGCTCCGCGCGTGAGGTCGCCCAGCGTGGCTGCTTCCGAACGGGCGCGCGCGGCCTCCTTCGAGCGTCTGGCCGAAAGGTCCACCACCACTGCCACGGCCGAGGAAACGCTCGCGAAGACCAAGAGGGCCAGCAGGTTTTGGGGATCGCTGATGGTGAGTGTGCCAAGGGGCGGAACTGAGAAGTAATTCACCAATGCACTGCTCCACAGCGCACCCAGCAAAGCCGGCCACAGGCCGCCCACCAGTGCCACGGCGACAGAGCCGCTGAGCTGGACCAGGACCGCCGTCGCGATGTTGTGCGACGGGCTTGCTGCCAGCAGGAGTTGCAGCAGCACGGGCAGCACCACTGCCATGCCAAAACCAACGAACACGCGCACCCGGCCGAGGTCGCGCTGCCGCGAATGCTCCACGCCGCGGCCACCCAAAGGGTGGGAAACCATGTGGACATCGATGTCGCCGGAGTCCCGGACCACCCTGTTTCCCACGCCGCCGATCAGCCGGCCCGCCAGTGCCTTCCGGCGTGAAACCCCGACGACGATCTGGGTCGCGTTCACGCTCCGGGCAAAATCCAACAAGGCTTGGGCAGGGTCTTCTCCGGCCACCGTGTGGTAACTCCCGCCGAGGTCCCTAATGAGGGTGCGCTGGGCCTCCAACGCTTGCGGCGATTCTGAGGCCACGCCGTCCGCGGCGCGCACATGGACGGCCAGCAGGTCACCACCATTGACGCGCTTGAGGATCCTTGCGGCCCTCCGGATCAGGACTTCGCCTTCCGGGCCGCCGGTCAGGCCGATGACAATCCTTTCCCTGGCAGGCCAGCTTTCCTCGATCTGGTTCTCGGCCCGGTACCGGTCCAGGCCTTCGTCCACCCGGTCTGCGAGCCACAGCAGCGCCAGCTCGCGCAGCGCCGTCAGGTTGCCCGTTCGGAAGTAGTTGGACAGGGCAGCATCGATCTTGTCTGCGCTGTAGATCTTGCCGTCGCCGAGCCGCTGCCTGAGCAATTCCGGCGAGATGTCCACCAAGTGGATCTGGTCGGCGCGACGCACCACATCGTCCGGGACTGTCTCGGCCTGGCGCACGTCGGTGATGGCGGTGACAACGTCGCCCAAGGACGCAAGGTGCTGCACATTGACGGTGGAGAGGACATTGATGCCGGCTTCCAGCAGTTCCTCAATGTCCTCCCAGCGTTTGTGGTTGCGGCTGCCGGGGATGTTGGTGTGCGCGTATTCGTCGACGACTGCCGTGTGCGGCCGCCGCGCCAGGACGGCGTCGAGGTCCATTTCCTCGAACGTGCTTTCCCTGTACTCGACGCTCCGGGTCGGAATGACCTCCAGTCCCTCGGTCAGGGCGCGGGTATCGGCGCGGCCGTGGTGCATGGCGAAGGCCACCACCACGTCCTCGCCCCGGCCAAGCAGCCTGTGGGCTTCTTCGAGCATGGCGTAGGTTTTGCCGACGCCCGGGGCAGCCCCCAGGAAGATTCTCAGTGTTGCCCGCGCCATAACGTCATTCTTCCACTCGGATGGAGCCCTTGATCATGGCTGACTGGCCGCCGCTACGTCCAGGTTCAGGAGCATCACGTTTACGGACGGCTGGCCCAGGAACGCTTCCAGTCCGTTGCTGGTGCTCTTGTCCACCAGGCCCTGCACAACGTCCGGGCTCAGCCCGTGGGCCGCAGCCACGCGGGCCACCTGAAGGTCCGCATAGGCAGGTGAGATGTGCGGATCCAAACCGGAGCCACTGGCGGTGACGGCATCGGCGGGTACGTCGGCTTCACTGACGCCTTCTGCCTCCGCGACGGCCGCGCGGTTGGCGGCAACGGCGTCGAGCAGTTTCGCATCGTTGGGTCCCAGGTTGCTGGCAGAAGAGGACGCCGGATCCCATCCGACGGCCGAGGGCCGGGCGTGGAACCAGGATGGGTCCTGCGTGCCGGCGTCATCTGCGGACACTTGGGAGATCAGGGCGGAGGCAGCCGGCCGGCCGGAGGGGTCCTTGACCACAGAGCCGTTGGCCTGGAATGGCGCCACCACTTGTCCCACCCCAAAGACCGTGAGCGGGTAGAGGAGGCCGAGGACCACCGTGGCGAGCAGCAGGAACCGCACGGCGGTGCCTGCCTGACGAAGATAACCGAGCAGCAAATTCATGGTGTTTCCTAGCCGATGCCGGGGATGAGGGAGATGAGGACGTCGATGAGTTTGATGCCGATGAACGGGGCGACGAGTCCGCCCAGGCCGTAGAGGAGCAGGTTCCGGGCCAGGGCCTGATTGGCGGACACTGCCCGGTATTTCACCCCGCGCAGCGCCAAGGGCACCAGCACCAGGATGATGACGGCGTTGAAGATCACCGCGGACAGGATGGCTGAGGACGGACTCGCCAAGCCCATGATGTTCAGCATTTCGAGTCCCGGGAACGCTGCCGTGAAGAGCGCCGGGACGATCGCGAAGTACTTCGCCACGTCGTTGGCCACCGAGAAGGTGGTCAGGGCGCCGCGCGTAATGAGCAATTGCTTGCCGATTCCCACGATGTTGATCAGCTTGGTGGGATCCGAATCCAGGTCCACCATGTTGGCCGCTTCCTTGGCGGCAGGCGTTCCGGAATTCATCGCCACGCCAACATCGGCTGCGGCCAGGGCAGGGGCGTCGTTGGTGCCGTCGCCTGTCATGGCAACCAGCCGCCCTTCGCCCTGCTCGCGCCGGATCACGTCCAGCTTGTCCTCGGGCGTGGCTTCCGCAACGAAGTCGTCGACGCCGGCCTCCGCGGCGATAGCTTTGGCTGTGACGGGGTTGTCGCCGGTGATCATCACCGTGCGGATCCCCATTTTGCGCAGCTCCGCGAACCGCGCGTGCATGCCCGGCTTGACCACATCGGCCAGGTGCACGGTTCCCAGGACACGGGCGCCGCCGTCGTTCGCGTGTTCGGCGACCAGCAGCGGGGTGCCGCCCTGGGCCGCAATCTCCTGAACTCGCCGGTGGACTTCTGCAGGCATCGGCCCGCCGTTCTCGATGACGAAATGTTCGACGGCGGCCGCGGCGCCTTTGCGGATCCGGCGCCCATCGACGTCCAGGCCGCTCATCCGCGTGCTGGCCGTGAACTCGACAATCACGATCTCCTTGGCGGTGTTGCGGAGCTCAGCGAGTTCCGGGCCATCCACGCCCTTGTCATTGGCAAGCTCCACGATCGAGCGCCCTTCAGGCGTTTCGTCCGCGAGGCTGGATAGCCGGGCGGCGGTGATCAGCTCCTGACGCTCAACGCCGTTGGCCGGGAAGAAGTTGACGGCCCGCCGGTTGCCGTAGGTGATAGTGCCCGTCTTATCGAGCAGCAACGTGGTGATGTCGCCGGCTGTCTCGACTGCCCGGCCGGACGTTGCCAGGACGTTGTGCTGGACCAGCCGGTCCATGCCCGCGATGCCGATGGCCGGGACCAGTGCGCCGATGGTGGTGGGGATCAGGCAGACCAGAAGGGCCACCAAGACAATGGGCGACGGCGTTGCTCCCGCCAACGAGGCGAAAGGCGCCAAGGTCATGGTGACCACCAGGAAAACGATGGTCAGCGACACCAGGAGAACATGCAGTGCGATCTCATTGGGGGTCTTTTGGCGGACGGCGCCCTCAACGAGTTTGATCATCCGGTCAATGAAGGTCGCGCCCGGTTCCGCTGTGATCCGTACCAGGATCCGGTCTGAGAGGACCTTGGTGCCACCAGTCACCGAGGAGCGGTCACCACCGGATTCGCGGATGACGGGTGCCGATTCGCCCGTAATGGTGGACTCATCCACGCTTGCGAGGCCTTCGATGATTTCGCCGTCAGAGGGGATGACGTCGCCCGCCTCGCAGACAACGACGTCGTGCAGCCGCAGGTCCGTACCTGGCACGTCCTTGGTGCTTCCGTCTTCCAACCGCAGCCTGGCGAGAACCCCTTTGCGGCTGGCGCGGAGGCTATCCGCCTGCGCTTTTCCGCGTCCCTCTGCGATGGCCTCGGACAGCGTTCCGAAGATCACGGTCAGCCAGAGCCAGGCAGTGACCGCGATGCCAAAGACCGCCGGCTTGAACACACAAATCACGGTGCAGATCGCAGCCCCTGCCAGCACCACGAACATGACCGGTGAATGGACCATCTGCCGCGGATCCAGCTTCTTCAATGCCAAGGGAAGGGCCGCGCGGATGGTGGCGGCGTTGAGTTTCGCGGGCGCTTTGTTGTGGTGCTTGTGCTCCCCGGGAGTTCCGAGCGGGTTGCCGTCAGCGTAGGTGAGTGCCGAAGTGTCCGCGGGCGTAGCCGTGCTGGACCGGGTCATTTGATTAGTCCTTCTGCGAGGGGGCCCAAGGCGAGGGCGGGGAAATAGCTGAGAGCTGTCATGATCACGGTCACGCTGAGCAGGAGTGATCCGAACAGCGGGCCGTGGGTGGGAACTGTGCCGGCCGACTCCGGGATCTTCCGCTGCCGGGCGAGGGAGCCGGCGAGGGCCAGGACCAGCGCGATGGGGAGGAAACGCCCCAGCAGCATGGCGATCCCGAGCATCACGGACAGATACGGTCCCGAGCTTGTGATGCCGCCAAAAGCTGATCCGTTGTTGTTGGCGCCGGAAGTGAAGGCATACAGCAGCTCACTGAATTGGTGCGGTCCGGCGGCCGGTGCGTTGGCCATGATGTCCGGGAGCAATGCTGTGATGCCCGCCAGGACGAGTACCAGGGTTGGCGTCACCAGGATGTAGAGGGCTGCGAGCTTCATTTCCCGCGGGCCGATCTTCTTGCCCAGGAACTCCGGCGTCCGGCCAACCATCAGACCTGCGATGAAGACCGCGATGATGGCCAGGACCAGCATGCCGTACAGCCCCGAACCGGTGCCCCCGGGAGCCACCTCACCAAGCATCATGTTCAGCATGGCGACCCCACCGGCCAGTGGCGGCAGGGAATCGTGCGCCACGTTCACTGCTCCGGTGGAGGTGAGGGTGGTGGAAGCGGCGAAGATCGAGCTCGCGGCAGGACCAAGGCGCTGTTCGAAACCTTCCCCCAAGCCGCCCGCCGCCGTCGATGCCGTGCCTTGGCCGGATGCGACAGCCCATCCCATCAACACCGTGGAAGCCAGCCACAGGGCGGCCATCACGCCGGCAACGGTATAGCCTTGGCGCCGGTCTCCGACCATCCTTCCGTAGGCATAGGGCAGCGCGGAGGGAATGAGCAGGATCAGGAACACCTGGAACAGGCTGGTGAATGCGCTCGGGTTCTCGAAGGGGTGCGCCGAGTTGGCATTGAAGTATCCGCCGCCGTTGGTTCCCAGAACCTTGATGGCTTCCTGCGAGGCTACCGGGCCGCCCGGAATCACCTGAGTGATGCCGGTGGCTTGGTTGACCACCTCGGTAGACCAGAAGTTTTGCACCACACCGCCGATCACCAAGGCGATGGCACCCACCGTGGCGATGGGCAACAGGACGCGGAAGGACGCGCGGGCAACGTCAACCCAGAAGTTGCCCAGGCGGTCCGTCTTTGTCCGTGCGATGCCACGGATCAGGGCAATGGCCACAACGATCCCGACAGCAGCTGACAGGAAATTCTGCACCGCCAAGAGGCACATCTGGACGAAGATGCCCACGGTGGCCTCTGGTACATACGTTTGCCAGTTGGTGTTGGTGACAAAGGAAATTGCGGTGTTCATGGCGATCCACGGGTCTACGCCGGGCAGCCCATTGTTGCCGGGCAGCACGCCTTGGAGCCGCTGCAGGGCAAAGATTGCCAGGATCGAAACCGCTGAAAAGACCAGAACGCTGCGAAGGTAGGCAGACCAGCTCTGTTCCGTTCCGGCGTCGATGCCTGCCAAACGGTAGAACAACCGCTCAGGCGCCGATGAGGTGGTTCCGGAGAAAACGCGCTCCAAATACACGCCGAGAGGCTTGTGTACGAGAACGAGTGCCAGAAGCAGAACAGCTATCTGGGTGATGAACGAGGCCGTACTGAAATCCACCTGCCGTCACCACTTTTCCGGGTGGAGCAGGACAGCCAGCAAGTATCCGACCATTGCCAGGCCGGCAATGAACAAGCCGACCCACATTACGGCGTCAAGGTTCATAGCCCGCTCACCGGGCCGTCGCTGTCCACCATTTTGCCCAAAAGGCGGGCCACCCACATCACGATTCCCATGCTCACCACGAGAATCGCCACAACAGCCACGTCGGCCATTGGAACGTCCTTTCATCCACGCCCCGTTCGCGGGGCTGATGTCAGTCAACTCCCGTGAAAGTGGCGAAAATGCGTTCCTTACGGTTCCTTAACGCGGACGCCGCAAATCTTGACGCGCTCTTAACGCTGCCGCCCGGCACGTGGCGTCTTAAAACAGCGGGGTGGCCCCTCGGCCGGTGCGGTTCTTGCGGGCTCCGGGCAATTTATCGGCTGAAGGACCACAAAATTGCGCCATTGTGGGCTATCTTGAGTTTTGTTGATCCAAGTTCCGCACGTTGCAATTGTTCTGTATCGATGAAAGGAAATGCCTTGGCTGTTTCTGTTGAATTGGGCAAAGCACTCGACAAATCCTACGAAAATGCGACCCTGGACGAAGTCCTTGCCGCACCGCCGTCTGCACTTGCCGGACTGACGGAAAAACACGATGAATTACTGGCAGGGCTGGGCATCAAGACGGTGCGCGACCTCGGCAGCAACAAGTTCTTCGCCACGGCCGGCGTGTTGGTGGCACTGGCCGGAAAAGCCGACTAAAGGATTCACGCGAAGCGGACGACGACGGGAGGTTCCCGTTGTCGTCCGCTTTTCAGCGCAGGATCTCCACCAGCGCCACCCACGAAAACACCACTGCGCCGATCAGCGCCACGATGGTTCCGAGCGCCACCACCACCAAACCCGCCGGAAGCGACATAACAATCAGCACCCCGCCCACTGCATAAACCACCAGCGGGAAGACGAACGACACGATGTGCTGGGCATCCCAGCGGTGCGGATGCCCTGGGGTGTTGTCCTGCAGGATGGCGCGGGCCGCAAGGAATGCGATCACTCCACCGGCCAGCGTCCCCACCAGGACCTCGACGCCGAAAGCCCACAACTCCTGTTCCGGGATGAGCGCCGCGCACGCCAGGACCACGCCCAGGATCAGGGCGGAGATCGCGGCACCGGCCCGCGCCGCGAGGCCCCGGGACTCCGCGATCTGCTTGATGTTCACGGACAAAGCCACAATAAGCAGCCCGCCGAGCGCCGCACCCGCCCCCGCGATGGCCACGTTGAACTCGCTCCAGGAGGCCAGCGCCGATTCCATGTGCCCAAGAGTAGCCACATCGCACTGTGCGGCGGAAGGTCCCGAGCGGCGCTACCGGTACAGTGCCGCGAGCAGCTCCACGATCTTCTCCCGCTCCTGCGGCGGATCCTTCCTCGACCACGCAGCATAAACCGGTACCGGCGGAGCGTCGCGGACCGGACGGTAGACGACTCCCCGGCGTCGATACTGGCGCGACGTCGACTCCGCAGTGATACCGCGCGCCGCGCCGCTGCTGATCACCGTCAACCAATCGTCCACGTCGTGAATCGGGACAACCTCCGGCGGCCTCCCGTTCTCGGGCCAAAGGGCCAAAGTGGTGCTCCCGGTCCGCAGGTCCATGGCCACCGGTCGCTGGGCGATCTGGGCGAGCGTCACAGACCTCCTCGGCGCCAGCGGATCATCCGAGGACATGGCGCAGTATCGCTTTTCCTCGCCAATGCGGACATGCTCGACGGCGGCAGCTTCCGGCAGGCGGCGAAGGATGGCAAGGTCGGTGGTCCCGTCCGACAGGCCCCCGGTGGGGGAGTTGGAACGGATGAGCTCCAACTCCGTGGTGGTGAAGGTCGCAGCCCATCGGCGCTGGAAGTCGGTGGTGTGCTCGCCCAATGCTGACCAGGCGTAACCGATCCTGATCTTTCCGGTGCCGGCGCGGGCATCGCGTTCAAGGTCTGCCAGGAGCGAAAGGATCCGCTGTGCTTTGGCAAGCACGCGCTCGCCGCTGGGGGTGAGTCCGACGCTCCGGGTGGTCCGTTCCACGAGCCTGACGCCAAGCGTTTGCTCCAGTGCGGCGATGTTGCGGGATACCGCAGCCTGGGACATGCGCAGTTCAATGGCGGCGTCCGTGAAAGTGCCCTCGTCCACCACCGCCACCAAGCAGCGCAGTTGCCTCAATTCGACGTCCATGCCGCCCATCTTATTCATGCGCTGGGCGTATAAATAGCGGCGCCCATGCATTTAGCGGGCGCGCGATGGGAGCGCACTATTTCACCATGATCAACACCATCGCATCGGAGCCCCGGCCATCCCGCCGGGCGGGCGGGGCCGCCACCCTTATTGCAAGCGCCCTCTCCAACCAGCTGGGCGCCGCCAGCGGATCACTCGCGTTTCCCGTGATGGGACCTGTTGGCGTGGTGGCCGTCCGCCAACTCGTTGCGGCCGCAGTGTTATTGCCGATCGTCCGGCCCCGGCTGCGTGAACTGAGCTGGCAGCAATGGTGGCCCGTCCTCCTCCTGGCGATGTCTTTCGGGACCATGAATCTTGGCCTCTACGCTTCCATCCAGAGGATCGGGCTGGGACTCGCTGTCACCTTGGAGTTCCTGGGGCCCTTGGCTGTGGCCCTGATCAGCTCCCGACGGAAAAGCAGCGTGCTCTGTGCGGTAGCCGCGGCCGCGGGCGTTGTGGCCATCACCCAGCCTGAAGCGTCCATGGACTTCGCTGGAATCGGCCTTGGCCTGATGGCCGCCTGCAGTTGGGCTGCCTACATCCTCCTCAACCGGACGGTGGGCCAAAGGATCCAGGGGATTCAAGGGACAGCAGCCGCAACCGGAGTGTCGGCCACGCTGTTCCTGCCTGTCGCCGTCGTGATTTTCCTGAGCCGGCCAGTGGATGGTTTCGCCGTTCTCTGTGCTGTGGGTGCGGGGCTCCTGGCGTCCGTCCTGCCATACGTGGCAGACCTGCTGGCCCTGCGCCGCGTGCCCGCGAACCTGTTTGGGGTGTTGATGAGCATCAACCCCGTGTTCGCGGCGATCATCGGCGCGGTGGCCCTGCACGAAGACCTCAACGCTGCGCAGTGGGCGGGGATTGGATTGATTGTGGCAGCCAACGCCGGGGTGCTTTTGCTGCGAGGCAAGGAGCCCGACAGCGACAAACGGGAAGGTGCTTAGGATCCTTTGGGCGGATGTCCGGTGGAGCCGCGAACCTGGAGTTGCGTGGCCACTTGATGCAGCCGCTGCGGAAGGTCCGGGGTGGCCAGGCGCTCCAGGATGAACTTGCCTGCCTCGACCCCCACGGCAAGGTTCCCGTTGTCCACGGAGGTCAGCGACAGGTGCCGGATCTTGGCAAGGTAGGTGTTGTCGTAGCCCACCAGTGACAGGTCATCTGGCACCGAGAGGCCAAGATCGTCCGCCGCGGAGAGTGCGCCAATGCAGGCGATGTCGTTGTAGGCGAAGATCGCGGTCGGCCTTTCCTGGCCGGCCAAGAGCCGGCTTGCGGCGCTGTATCCGCTTTCCTCGCTCATGCCTCCGGCCACCACCACCGGTTCCAGCCCGGCGCGATGCATGGTCCGTTCAAAGGACAACCGCCGGAGGTTCCCTACCTCGCCGGGGCCCTGAAGGTGGGCGATGCGCTGGTGCCCCAACGCAAGGAGGTGTTCGGTGGCCTGGCGCGCTCCGGCGTCGTCGTCATTGACCACAATGTCGACGCCCGGCAGGGCAGGTTCCCGCGTTCCGGCGAGGACCACGGGGATGCTGCGGGCGGCGTTTTCGATGGCATCGGCCTCGTTAGTGGTGCCGACCACCACCAGGGCGTCGATCCGCTGCTCCAACAGGGTTTCCACGGAACTGCGCCCCACCCGCTGGTCCGTGTAAGAGTCGGCGAGCACCGGAGAAACGCCTGCCGAATGCAGGGACGCCGTGAGGCCTTCGAGGAGTTCCACGAACCAAGGATTCCGGAGGTCGTTGAGGAGGACGCCGATGGTCCCGCTGCGGGGGCCGGAGAGCCGCTGGGCCAGGCGGTTGGGCCGGTAACCGAGCTGCTCCATGGCATCGAGGACGGCGCGACGACGGCTCTCGCTGACGTTGGCAGAGCCCTGTAAGACGAGGGAGACCAAGGATTTGGAGACGCCGGCGGCACTGGCGACATCGCGGATGGTGGGCTTGGTCCCCGCGGCGGTGTGTGCGTCGGGCACGGCGTTGCCTCCTCTCGGTCCTTCCGGTTCCATCCAAGCTTAGAGGGGTTGACGCACTGTCCCTCTTCCAGCAATTATGGACCGGTCCAAGTAAATTCCAAAAGAGAGTCAATGAGGATTTCCATGAGTGCACCCAATAGCCGGCGGCTGATCGCCGGGATGGTCGGCGGTGGGACCGGCGCCGACGTTGGCAAGTCGCACCGCTACGCCATGCGGCTGGATGACCAGTACGAACTCCAGGCTGGAGTCTTTGGCCGTGATGCGCTTGCGTCCCGCGACATCGCGGCCGGACTCGGCGTGCCGCAAGAACGCTGCTACGCGGATTACCGTGAGATGGCCGCAGCTGAAGCCGCCCGTCAAGATGGCGTGGACCTCGTGACAGTGGCAACGCCGAACGACAGCCACTTCGACATCGCCCGTACCTTCCTGGAAGCCGGCATCTCCGTGGTGTGCGAGAAGCCGCTGACGCAAGACTCGGAAACCGCCGCGGAACTGGTGCGTATCGCCGCTGCCAACAACGCCATCCTCGCCGTGCCGCATTGCTACCCGTCCTACGCGATGGTTCGCCAGGCTGCGCGGATGGTCCGCAACGGTGAGCTGGGCGCTATCCGGTTTGTCGACGTCGAGCATGCCTCCGGCTGGGCGGCGACGCCGCTGGAAGAACTGGGACATAAGCAAGCCAAATGGCGCACGAATCCGGACATCGCCGGGTTCCCGAGCGTTGTTGGTGACCTTGGCACCCACGCCTTCCACCTGCTCCGCGCCATCACCGGCCTCGAAGCCGAGCGTCTTTCCGGCCGCCTGCAGACCCTGGTGCCGGGGCGACGTGTCTTTGACCATGCCACGGTGGAACTGGAACTTACCGGCTCGGTGCCCGCGCGCGTCTGGGCCAGCATGGCCGCCACCGGCCACAACCACGGGCTCCGCATCCGCGTCTACGGGGAGAAGGCGAGCCTCGAATGGCAGCATGAGGACCCGCATCATCTCAAGGTCCAGGACCTCGACGGCGCCACCACCGTCCTGACGCAAGGCCTCAGCCACCTTCACGAGGATGCATCCCGGCTTACCCGCGTGGGCCTCGGACATCCGGAAGGTTTCCTCGAAGCCTTCGCCAACTTCTACTCCGACCTCGCCGAGGTCCTCCGCGCACGCCGCGACGGCACCGCGTTGCCGCAGCGGGAGTTGTCCTTCCCCACGGGAATCGACGGCCTGATCGGCGTCCAATTCGTCGAAGCCGTCGCCGCGTCCCACTTCGACGACTCCGCCTGGGTAGTCCCCGCATCCTTTGCCCCGTCCCTCATCGAGAAAGCAGCAGTCTGACCATGCCCCGTTTCGCACTCATTGGAGCCGGCTTCATCGGCTCCGTCCACGCCGCCAACCTCGCGGCCCACCCTGGCATCGATTTCCGTCTCATTTTCGACGTCGACCAGCAGCGTGCACAGACGCTGGCTGCCGCTCATGGCGCAGCTGTGGCCAGCACTCTGGAGGAGGTGTTTGACGCCTCGGCGATTGACGCAGTCTTTATCGCCTCTTCCACGGATACCCATGCAGAGCATCTGCGTCGGGCGGCCGCAGCCGGGATCGCTGTGCTCTGCGAGAAGCCCATCGACCTTGACCTTGACCGGGCCCGCGACGTTGCCTCGTTCACGCAGGACAGCGGGGTGCCCGTGATGGTTGATTTCAACCGCCGCTTCGATCGCGACTACGCCGAACTCAAACGCGTGGTGGACTCCGGCGAAATCGGCAAGGTAGAGCTGATCCAGCTGACCTCACGTGGCCCGTCCATGCCTCCGCTGTCCTACGTCGCGACATCCGGCGGACAGATGCGCGACCAGACCGTCCACTTCTTCGACCTCGTACGCTGGCTTTCAGGGTTGGACCCGGTGGAGGTTTTCGCCACCGGCTCGGCTTTGGCGGAGCCCGGCATAGTGAAGTACGACGACGTCGATACCTCCGCGGTCACGCTGCGGCTCCCCGATGGGGCCTTGGTCCAGATCGATTCCGTTCGCCGGACCGGATACGGGTACGACGAACGCATCGAGATCATGGGATCCGAGGGCATGGTGGAGGCCCGGAGACACCGGAACGGGGCGGTTTCGCTCTACCGGGGTGGGTCCGTGGTGGACGACGGGTTGCACCCGGGCTGGTTCGAACGCGTGCAACCGACGTACGCCGCGGCTCTGGCGGCGTTTGTGGCTGCCCTTGAGTCCGGATCGGCGCCTTCCCCTTCGCTGGAGGACGGCTTGAAGGCGCAGGCCATTGCCGAAGCTGCCACGCTGTCCCTACGTTCCGGCCGCCTCGAACCCATCAAGTACTGACCCAAGTAGCTCGCAATAGTGCGCGTTATGGGCGGTCAAACGCGCACTACTGCGACTCAGTTGGTAGAGAAGGCTGCGCCTAGGAGAAAGCGGCGCGGAAAGCCGCCAGGGCAGTATCGCCGGCTTCGACGCCTTGGCCGCCGATTGCGCCGGCTTCCAAGCCGATCACGCCGGTGTACCCGGCGTCCCGAAGGGCCTTGGCGATGCCTGGATAGTTGATCTCACCGGTGCCCGGCTCGAATCGTCCCGGAACGTCCGCCACTTGGATCTCGCCTATGAACGGTTGCGCTGTCCGGACAAGCTCGATCAGGTTCCCTTCGCCGATTTGAGCGTGATAGAGGTCCAGCATCATTTTCACGTTGGGATGGTTGACGGCCTGCACCAGGGCGAGGGTGTCCTTGGCCCGCGCCAAGGGAATGCCGGGGTGATCCAGGATAGTGTTCAGGTTTTCCAGCGCGAACGTGATGCCGTGCTTTTCGCCCAGCTTGGCCAGGCCCTCCAGCGTGCGAAGTCCGGTCAGCCACATGTCGCCGGAAGAACGCTGGACCGGGCGCACTGCATGACCGCCCTCACCCAGTTCTGCCGGATGAACCACCATTCTTTCAACGCCGAGCTCCAAAGCGGTGGGGATCAGCTTTTCCGCGGAGGCGATAACCTCGTGGGCGTTGGCGGAGTCGGTCAGGCTGCCGCCGAAATAGCCGCTCATCGACGAAAACCGGGCGCCCGTTGCGGCGAGGGCCGGGATATTCCGGCCCCGCGTGTCCCAGAGTTCAACCTCGAAACCGTGATCATGGATCCGCCGGACACGATCGATCAACGGCAGTTCGCCGTAGACCATCTCGGCGCAAACGGCCAGGCGGAAGCTCATGCCCTGTTCCCTGCGGTTTGCAACTGCGCTCCGCGCGAAAGAGCCGGCTCAGCCGCATTCAGCGCGGCAATCCCGGAAACGTCCACGGGCAGTCCGGTTTCGGCGGACTCAAACGCCGCAAGGGCAACGGCCAGCGCGTTTCGGGCATCGACTCCGCCGGGAGCGGCAGGTGCGCTGCCCGTCGTCGTGGGTTCACTTGCCAAGCCGCGGCGTGCTGCGACGTCCACGGCGAAGTGGGCGATCTCGTCCGTGTAGGCATCGTGGAAGAGATCGATGTTGAGCCGGGTGGTTTCCGTGCCGATGCCGGCTGCGGTGTAGCTGGTGGCGCTGGTGCTCTGAGGGCCTCCCGCGCTGACCATTCCGGCCGATCCGAACACTTCGCCCCGGACGTCGTAGCCGTACAACGCGTTGAAGTTTGCCTCTGCCACGGCGATTGCCCCGTTGCTGTAGGTGACCGTTACCACGGCGGTGTCCAGGAGTCCGCCGGCCTTGGCTTCGGGTGCCACCAGGGCGTCCGCCACGGCATGGACCTTGACGGGTACGGCCCCGGGGTTGAGCCAGTTCAGGGTGTCGAAGTCGTGGATGAGTGTTTCCAGGAAGATGGTGCCGGGGGCGATGCGCTCGGGGTTGCTGATGCCGGCCTCGGTTCCGGGATCGCGGGTGAGGGAGCGGAGAAGTTGCGGTGTCCCCACCGCGCCGTCGTCGATCAGCTTGCGGGCCGCTGCGAAATCGCTGGAGTAGCGGCGGTTGAAACCGAAACGGAGTACGACGCCGGCCTGGTCCGCCGCCGCGATGGCACGGTCCAGTTCCTCGATGGTCCGGCCGCCGGGCTTTTCGCAGAACACGTCCTTGCCGGCTTCCGCGGCTGCCGCGATCAGTTCGGAATGGAAGCGCAGGGGAGCCGCGATGAGCACGGCGTCCACGTCCGGATCGGCCAGGACATCGGCAACATCGGTGGTGATCTTGGCGACGCCGAGCCGGGTGGCCAAGGCTTCGAGAGCCGGACGTACGGGATCCGCGATGGCCTCCAAGTGCGCATTGGGGATGCGGCGGGCGATGGATTCGGCGTGGAAATTGCCGATCCATCCGGCGCCGATCACTGCGATGCGGACGGGCCGGTCCTCGTTGACCGGGTGCTGGATGTACGTCATGGGGCTCCTCGATTCAGGCGTCTAGATCGTTCTAGTAGGACCATGGTGACACGTGGGCGGCCACGTCGTCTAGATCGTTCTAGTTACGCGGGGGAGTGTTGCGCCCGAATGCCAGCCGCAGAAGTGGAGCCAAGAGCAGAAGCAGGATGATGTTGCCCAAAGCGGCGACTCCGGTTAGGAGGACCAATCCGACCATCATCAAGAGATGGATATCCGCCGAATCGGTCAACGAAATGGCAGCCGGCATCGCCAGCATTCCATGGAGGGAGTTCATACCTTGCTCCTGCAGCACTTCCGGGGCCCATTGCCACCGCCTATTGAGTGTCCCGAGGCAACGGAACGTGTCGCGGTTTGCTGCAGGGCTCCGGTGTCAGGGCTGGCGCAGCGGTGAGTCCTTGGCGAGTTTGACCACGATCATGGAGTCGTTGCCCGGATCCAGGGGGTCGTACCAAAGAGTGGTTTCCTGGCCGTCAACCACAGGCTCCGCTGCGTTGATCAACACGGGCCGCTGTACCCAGCGTTGGGTCCCGCTGCCGTCATGGAAGGTGAAGGTCACTGTGGTGAAGATTTTCGCGCTGTCACCGAAGACTACGTACCCCTTGTCCGTGACCGTTGCCGTGGTCGCCCTGCCCGTACTCATCACAGCCTGCTCCCGCGCGGCCAATACCCGCCGCTTCCGGGCTGCCCAGATTCCCACCCCGGCAAGGAAAAGGAACATGGCAAGGCAGCCGGCGGCCACCCAGCCGAGAAGCGGCGGATAGCCGAGTTCGACGGCGGCCAGCGCCGCGCCGGTTGCCGCGCCAAGCCAGGCGATGGCTCCACCCAAGGCCAGGCCGAGTTTGCTGTGCCGCATCGCGATGCCCATCCAGGCAATGGAACTGATCACAAGCAGCGGGATGCTGGCGATGATGGCGGCCAGCGGCAAAGCGGGCGGCTCCACGGCCTCGAACTCAGCCAGCTGAGGCCATCCGTAGCCGGCCGCCAGTCCGCCGATGAACTGGAAAGCCAGCGCCAGCACAATGCTGACCGGGCCGGGACGTTTGCTCTTGCGGAGTTTCCTGAGGGCGACGGGGTCAACGGTGCTCATGGGCACATTAAACCGTGCACCTGCGCTCAGGCTTGGACGCGTTGCCGGAACTGCCGGGGTGTCTCGCCAACCTCCTTGAGGAACTGCCGGTTGAAGTTGGAGAGGTTGCTGAAGCCGGTCTCGTAGCAAATGTCCGAGACCGGCTTGTGGGTGCGTTCCAGGAGGCGCCGTGCGTGGGCCAAACGAAGCTTCCTGACCAGATGGGTGAAGTTCTGGCCCGTAGATCGCTTGAAGTATTTGGAGAATGTGGGCTCGGCCATTCCAACCAGGGCCGCAGCTTCTGCCATGGTGACCGTTCCGGCGTGATGGGCGAAAACGTATTCCAGGACGATGTCCACCACGGCCTCCGCCTCGCGGTCCAACTGGGGGAAGAACCACACATCAGCCAGGTAGCGGCGGTCCTCCGCGGGCGCGCGCGTCAGCACTGCCAAGAGGTGGAAGAGGTGTTGAAGACGCTCCAGGCCCGTTGTTCTTCCCATGGCTTCGACGCAGGCGGCCGCTGTTGCCGCTGTTTGCCCCAGGAACTCGATTCCCCGCGCGGACTGGTCCAGCAAGGGCATGACCTCCGCCAGTTCGGGTACGAACGAGGAGGCCTGTTCTGCCCACTTTCTGTCGAACTGGATCACTGCGTCCCTGTTGTGGAGGACTTCGCCCGGCTCGATGTCGCTGACCCAGTCGTGGGGGAGGCCTGAACCGATGAGCGTGAGTTGGCCGGCTTCGAAAGTGCCCACATGGTCGCCCACGATGAACTTGCCCGGGCCCTTGCGGGTCAGGTGTATCTCGTATTCAGGGTGGTAGTTCCAGCGGGCCAAAGGGCTGGGATAGTCATGTTCGTGCCAGCGCACGGAGTGGTTCGGATCTGCCGGAATGACCTCCCGGATGGCACGCCTTCCCAGCAGCCGCTCGGCCAGTCGCGTAGCTGGTCCATCCCCCGGATCGGTGGAACCCATGATCGTCCCCTCCCGCTGTGCTCTGGAACCTGCCCCTTGGAAAAACCTGCACTACGGAAAATAAGTATCAGTAATCGTCTTTCCTGACGCTAGTTGTGTCCGGTCCGCAGACCTAATGTTGACCAAAACCCGATCCCGAAGGATGCCACTGTGACCACGTCGACCTCCCAAAAGGCCCCGTTGCCGGAAAATATGCGTGCTGCCGTCCTGCAGCGCCAAGGCGAGATGACCCTTGAAACCTTGCCCGTCCCGCACCTCCAAGCCGATCAGGTACTGGTACAGGTTTCCGCTGTTGGTGTTTGTGGTAGCGATGTCCACTATTTCGAGCACGGCCGGATCTGCGATTTCGTGGTGGACCATCCGCTCATCCTTGGCCACGAGCTCGCCGGGCGGATTGCCGCCGTCGGAAGTGCCGTGGACCCGGCCCGCGTCGGGGCGAGGGTCGCCGTCGAACCCCAACGCCCGTGCCGGACCTGCAGGCAGTGCAAAGCCGGACGCTACAACCTGTGCCCTCGGATGGAGTTCTACGCCACCCCGCCGGTGGACGGTGCATTCTCCGAATACGTCACCATCCAAAGCGACTTCGCATACGACATCCCTGACAACGTCAGTGACGAAGCCGCCGCGCTGATCGAGCCGCTCTCCGTAGGGCTCTGGGCCTGCCAACGTGCAGGGATCGGACCGGGCAGCAGGGTCTTGATCGCAGGGGCCGGGCCCATCGGCGTCATTGCCGCGCAAGCCGCCCGGGCATTCGGCGCGAGCGAAATCCACATCACGGACATCGATGAAGCCCGTCTCGCCTTCGCTGTGGAACACGGGGCCACGCACGCGCTGAACGCCAGGACGGACAGTACGGAAGGGCTCGACGTCGATGCCTTCATTGACGCTTCCGGCGCACCCGAAGCGGTACGTTCCGGGATTAAGGCCGTGGGACCCGCGGGCCGCGTGATCCTGGTGGGGCTCGGCGCGGACGACGTCGAACTGCCTGTCTCCTACCTCCAGAACCGGGAGATCTGGCTCTCCGGGGTGTTCCGCTACACCAACACCTGGCCACTGGCCATCCAATTGCTGGCCGACGGCAAAGTGGACCTGGACATCCTGGTCACCGGGAAGTTCTCGCTCGCGGAATCGGAAGCTGCCCTCAAGGCAGGAAAACAGCCGGGCCAGCTCAAGGCAGTGGTGTACCCGGGCCGTTGATCGGGGAGCCGCGGACAAAAAAATAGTCTTCGAACCCCGCGTCACGTTTCCGCAGGTCAAGGCACATATCCAGTGCCCATGTCGTTTGTATCGCGCATTGCACCGTTGCCCTTTTCGGCCGCATCGCTGTACATCGACCTTGTTGGCAGCGGCGGGTGTGGCGGGTTCTGGGGCCCGCCCGGGGCGCCGTCGCTGTGTAAAACCGGGCTAGTGCGGTCGGTCGTCTGAGTCGCGACCGGCCGCACGATCGGCGTCCCGTAGGCCTCCAGGCGTTAGTAAAGAGTTATTCCAGAGTCTGGTGAAAAAAGCGGAGGTAAACCTAGACTGACCGCATGGCGCAGACTCAGCTCCGTATTTTCCGCACCGTCTCCCTGGCATTCCTGGCTGCCGCCCTCCTGGCCGGATGCGGAGGGACAGGGGCCAGCCCGTTCGTTGGTGTCTGGGGTGAACCAAACGACACCAAAAAACCGTCCCTGGACCTCAAATCAGACGGCAACGCAACAGGCACCGATGGTTGCAACAGGCTCATCGGGTCATGGAAAGAAGACGGCAAGACCATAACGTTCGGAGGATTTGCGTCCTCAAGGATGGCCTGCGAGGGCGTGGACACGTGGCTGTCGAACGCCGTCACGGCGAAAATCCAGGAGGACGGCAAACTAGCCGTTTTCGGCCAGGGCGACACCCAGATCGGCACCTTGGCCGCAAGCCGCTAGCTCGAGGCCTGCTGAACCATCGACGTTGGGGGCAATAGTGCTGGATTCGAATGTTGAGGGTGTGGAACAGTCTGTCTCCACGGGGACATTGCCCGGTTGGGATCAGGTGGACTCGCTGGTAGTTGCCGCCCACGAACGGAACCGTGGCTGCACGGACGGTGCCGTGGCGGACTACATTCCCGTCCTTGCCCAGGCGGACCCTGAGCTGTTTGGACTCTGCGTGGTGGAGGTCAATGGCGGCGTGCATGTGACTGGCGATGCTGACGTGGAGTTCTCCATCCAGTCCATTTCCAAAGCGTTCGTGTACGCCCTGGTGTGCCAGGAGTTCGGCCATGGTGCAGTAGCGGACCTGGTGGGGGTCAACAACACCGGGCTGGCCTTTAATTCGGTGATCGCGATCGAGCTCAACGACGGCCACCCGATGAATCCCATGGTCAACGCCGGCGCGTTGGCCACCACGGCGCTCATGCGCGGAAAGACGCCCGCCCAGCAGTGGCAAGCCATTCATGCAGGTCTGTCCGCGTTCGCAGGCCGTGAACTGGTGCTGGACGAGGATGTCTACCAGTCCGAGGCGGCCACCAACACCCGTAACCGCGCCATCGCCCGCCTGCTGGAAAGCTACGGACGGATCGGACGGGACCCCCTCGAAGTGGTGGACGTTTACACCAAGCAATGCTCGCTCCGCGTCAGCGCCCGGGACCTCGCAGTCATGGGTGCCACACTGGCTGACGGCGGCGTCAATCCCGTGACCGGCGAGCGGGTGGTCTCAGCGGAAGTCTGCCGGGATACCTTGGCGGTCCTCGCTGCGAACGGTCTCTATGAAAGGTCGGGGGAGTGGCTGTTCGAGATCGGGCTCCCGGGGAAGTCCGGGGTTTCCGGAGGCCTGCTCACTGTTTCGCCGGGCAAGGCCGGAATCGGGGCCTTTTCGCCGCGGCTCGATGCGGCCGGCAACAGCGTCCGGGGACAGCAGGCAACGGCGTATCTTTCCCGGGTCCTGGGCCTGAACATCTTCGCCTCCCAAGCCTACGCACCGAGCGAAAGGACCTCGAATGTCCGCTAGAACAGCGCCCTCGTCAACAGTGGAACAGCGAGCCTCGTGGATTCCGATGATCGGGCTGTTCCTCGCCCAGGTCCTAATGTCATTCAATGTGGCAGCGCTCCCCGTCTCCCTGGGCGGAATGGTCCAGGACTTCGGTGTTCCGCCCACAACGGTCAGCACAGTCATCGTGACCTACGGACTGGTAGTGGCAGCACTGGTCATGGTGGGCGCTAAACTCGGCCAACGCATCGGTTGGGTTGTCATCTTCAGGGTGGTGGTGGCACTCTTCGCGGCGTCGGCCCTGATGATGATCTTCGCACCAACCGTCGGATGGGCCATCGCCGCCCAGGCGTTCGCCGGCGCATCTGCAGCCATCATCGTCCCGTCACTCGTGGCGCTGATCGCCGAGAACTACCACGGAGCCCAGCAAGCCACAGCCATCGGCTCACTTGGTTCGGCGCGCGCACTGTCCGGGGTGAGTGCCTTCCTCATCGGCGGAACGTTGGGCACGTTGGTGGGGTGGCGGCCGGTCTTCGCAATCGTTTTGGCGCTCGCCGTGGCCGTGTTTGGCTTCAGCTTCAAGCTCCGCTCTGATCGCGGGAACCCGGAGGTGAAGATCGACGTCGTTGCTGCCGCGATGATCGGTGGAGGCATCGTCTCGCTCACGCTCGGCTTCAACAATCTCAATGCGTGGGGCCCGCTCGCTGCGACCGAAGGAGCGCCCTTCGACGTGCTCGGAGTTTCGCCCGCGCCACTGCTGATCCTGATAGGCGTGGTCCTGGGCCAGGCATTCTTCATGTGGACCCGGAAAAGGACCAAGGACGGCAAAGTACCCTTGGTGAGCCTGGCCGTCCTGGGGTCCTCACGCGAACGGGCTGCCGTGTACGCCATGTTCATCGTGGTCTCCCTCGAAGCCGCCTTGAACTTCACCGTGCCGCTGTACATCCAGATCGTGCAAGGCCGCACCCCGTTCGACACTTCACTGGCCATGATGCCGTTCAACCTCACGGTGTTCATCACCGCTACCCTGGTTGTCCGCTTCTACAACCGCTTCAGCCCCCGGACCATCGCTGTTTTCTCGTTCATCCTCACCACGGTCGCGCTTGCCTGGCTCGCCTTGGTGGTGAACAACAACTGGGAGACCCTGCCCACCATCCTGGGCCTCTTTGTCTTCGGCGTAGGACAGGGAGCCTTGGTCACCCTGGTCTTCAACGTCCTGGTCACCGCTGCCCCCAAGGAACTCGCCGGCGACGTCGGATCAATCCGTGGCACCACCCAAAACCTTGCTTCCGCAGTGGGCACCGCACTCGCCGGGGCCCTGCTCGTCACCATCCTCAGCCTCAACGTAGGCCAAGCGGTCATGAACAACGTGAACCTCCCGGATTCACTCAAACAGCAAGTGAACCTGGACAACGTCAACTTCGTCAGCAACGACAACCTCCGCGAGGTCCTCAACAACACCGACGCCACGGAGGCGCAGGTCGAAACCGCCGTCGCCATCAATACCGATGCCAGGCTGAGGGCCCTGAAAACCGGCCTGCTGATCCTCGCCGCCGTGTCCGCCGTCGCGATCCTCCCGGCCAGCCGGCTGCCCAACTACCGGCCGCATGAGATCCCCGACCCCTCGGACAGATAGATCGTTCTATAGACTGGCTCCCGAGCAGAGGAGAGCCATGACCGGGAAACGGCCCACGCTGATGGATGTGGCGGAAGCCGCGGGTGTCTCCCGTGCCCTCGTCTCCATCGTCATGCGGGATGCTCCGGGCGCGTCTGATGCCACGCGCCTCAAGGTGCAGGAAGCCGCCCGAGCGCTTGGTTACAGGCCCGACAGCCGTGCCCGACTCCTCCGAAGCAGCCGCACGCGCCTGCTTGGCCTCAGCTTTTCTTCAGCCCATGCCTTCCACGCCGAAATCGTCGATGCCGCGTATGCCGGCGCCGCCCTGCGCGGCTATGACATCGCCCTCAGCGCAGTGGCCAACGGAAGGCCCGAAGCCAAGGCTGTGGAGTCCCTCCTGGACATGGGATGCGAGGCACTGATCATGATCTCGCCAACCCTGGGCGAGGAGGAGCTGGCCGGATACGCCGCACGTCTTCCGGTGGTCAGCCTGCTCCGTTACGACGTCGGAGACTCCTTGGACTCCGTGAGCAGTGACGATTACGCCGGTATCCGGATCGCGTTGGAACACCTCACGTCGCTGGGGCATCGGCGCATAGCCCACGTGGACGGCGGCGACACCGTCTCCGGCCCGCAACGCAGGGCAGCCTTTCTCCGGGAGATGACCGACCGCGGACTCGAGGCACGGATCATCCCCGGCGGCCCCACCGAAGAAGACGGCTTGCGTGCGGGACGTGAGCTGCAAGCCGACCTGCCCACCGCCGTCGTCGCTTTCAACGACCGCTGCGCGCTGGGCGTCTGGGAGAGCTTTCGGGCCGCCGGCCTTCGTGTACCGGAGGATGTATCCGTCCTGGGCTATGACGACAGCCAGTTCGCGCGCCTCAGCTACGTCCAGTTGTCGTCCATCAGCCAGGACGCACCGCTTCTTGCGCGCGCCGCAGTGGACCGCGCCGTCGACCGTTTGGAGGGCTCGACGTCGGCCGCGCACCTGGTGCGGACACCGCACCTGGTGGCTCGCCGCACCACGGGCCCTGCGCCCGCGTAACGTCGGGCTACTGCGGGATTGCCCGCATGCTGTTGTTCCGCTTCTCGTGCGTGAGCTCGGCCATGCCCAGGGCCTCCAACAGCGGCGGCATGTACATCCCGAAGCGGCCACGGTAGCCCTTGCGGAGTCCGTACCAACCACCGACGGGGTTCTCTTCGCTGCGGCCCCAGGCTTCGACCGTTCCCTCTGCGGCATCTTTGCCTTCGTCCGCGGCGCCGAGCGGGATCCAATCACCCTGCTCCAGGAGCCACGCGTGCAGGTCCTCGATGGCGCGCAACTGGTAGAGCAGCTTGGTGGATCCCACCTGGCAGACAATGGCGGGAGGGTCCGCGGCTTCGTCCTTATACATGGTGTAGTCCGAAGTTCCCGGGGGCGTGGTGAGTTGCCAGGGCTCGTCTTTGGTTCCAGCGGCCATGGGTGTGTCCTTCCTGCTGAACGCTACACAGCGTCGGGCTGCGTGTCTGCAGATTCAGAGTCCGACATGTCCGAGCTCAGCGGGTTCTCGATCTCATCCGTCATCATGCGTGCGGCGAAGAGAGCCACGAAGGCCATGATGGGGCACACCAGGCCGGCAATGAAGAAGATCAGCCAGATGGGAACCACCTCGGCAATAGGTCCCGCCAATGCCATGGAGACGGGCATGAGGGCAAGGGAGACGAAGAAATCCAGGCTCGAAATCCTGCCGAGCAAATGCCGTGGCACTCGCCGCTGCAGCAGTGTCCCCCAAATGACCATGCCAACTCCCTCGGTGGCACCGAAGATCAGCATGGCAGCGCCGAGCACCCAGACGTTGTCCATGAATCCGATGGCAGCTACCGGCAAGCTCCCCAACCCCCACGTCACCACCATCACCGTCAGGTATCGCCGGGGGAGGCGGGCCGTTGCCGTGGCCAGCGCGGCGGCGGCACTCCCCACACCCATGACTGCCAGCAGGAAGCCGAACGTCCTTGAGTCGCCGCCCAGCTGATCGCGGACGACGAACGGCAGCAGGACCTCGATGGGGCCAATCAGGAACAGCACGGACAAGCACGCCCAGATCAAGGTCCACAGAAGCCACGGTGTGCGGACGGTGTAGCTGAATCCTTCGCGTAGGTCCCGGACAAAGGATCTCGTGGCTGGCACATCAGTAGCCACCTCGTCCGAAGCGCCGGTATCCATGCCCGGTGTTTGGCGGCTCAGGAAGTTCAGGATCCCGAATGCCAGGAAATGGCACACGGCCACCCCGGCAACGGCGTGGGCCGGCGACAGTGTCGCCACCAGGATGCCCGCGATGGCCGGGCCGGCGGCCTGTTGCAGGATGGGCCGCACGGTGCCCTCCATGCCGTTCGCGGCAAGGAGGTCTTCAGCCGGCAGGATGCGCGGAAGGATTGCTGAGTACGCCGGGAAGAAGAAGGCCTGGCCAACACCCAGGACGAACGCGCCGAGGGCCAGGTGCCAGAGCTGAAGAATGTTCAGCATCGCCAGCAGCGTCACGGTGGCGATCACGGCCAGGTTGGCGCCCTCCACGGCGATGATCAGGAGGCGCTGCGGAAACCGGTCGGCGGCGATGCCACCCACCAGGACGAACCCCACCAGACCGATGCTGGCCGCAGTGGCCACCAACGACAATTCCAACGGGCCTCCGCCAAGGTGGATCACCTCGTAGACCATGGCCACGGCCCACATGCCCGAGCCGAAAATGGAGATGGCAAGCGCGGAAATGAGCACACGGAATTCCCGGTGTGCAAAGGGACGGAGCGCTCTCAACGCAGCCATCACACTAGCCTAAGCCTGCCTGTGGAGTCTGTGGAAGGCGTGGCTGTGGAGGGAAAGCCGCGGAAGGAAGCTAAGTCATGAAGCGCCCGACACCGGGGCGTCGTCGTCGTCGATATCCGGACCCTCGGCAGGGTCTTGGCTGTGAAGGCCGGTATCGTGCGCAACCCAACCTTCCGTTTCACCCTCCGCCGGAGCATCTGTGTGGTGGCGGATGACGTGTTCGGTCTTGTCTGCTGCGGTCATGACGGATACTTCCTGTCCTTGCTGGACTGCTTCCGTGAGTGCCCTTAGTCTACGCCGCGCGGGGTCTCTTGTGAGGTCCGCTCTGCGCGGAATCCTGTCCACATAGGGCGTAGAACGGGCCTCGCACCACAGGGGTGTGGCATAGGCTGAACCAAGCAGTTCCCCGTTCCAACGACTAACTGCCAAGGAGAGGTGAAGATGCCCAAGCGCCCCAACCCGGCGGTGAAGATCGCCCAGGAAACAGCCCATAACGCCGTATTCGACGCCCAAGGCAACACCAAGCCCGGAGTGCATAATGTGCTGCTGAAGGCCGTCGAAGTCCAACGCCCGTTGGTCCTGGCCAACCTGCGCAGGCTGCAACGCAGGCACCCCCATGACACGCCGGCCCAGCTTGCCGCGAAGCTTGAGCGACACTACCTGATCGCCATCTCCGGCGGAGGTGCAGCGGTAGGTGCTACCGCCGTCGTGCCTGGTATTGGAACCGCGGCGTCGCTGGGACTTTCCGCACTCGCAACCATCGGGTTCTTGGAGACCACCGCGCTGTATGCGTCGTCCCTTGCGGAGCTCCACGGCATCCGGCTCACCGACCCCGAACGTGCGCGGACCATGGTCATGGCCATCATGCTGGGCGAGGAAGGCGCGTCCTTGTTGGGTGCGCTGAGCGGGCAATCGCTGGGCCGGGGCAAGGGCGTGACCAATGCCTGGGGCAGGACACTCACCAAGAAGATTCCAGGCAGCGGCTTCGGGGTCATCCGCGACACCATCCAACGCGCGTTCCTCAAGAGCCTCGTGAAGCGGCAAGGATCAGCATTCCTGGGCCGCGCCCTGCCCTTCGGCGTAGGCGCCGTGGTGGGCGGTGCCGGCAACCTGGTGATGGGCAGGGCCGTCGTGGCAACAGCCAAGGAAGCGTTCGGCCCGCTGCCGGACGCGGTCCCGGGCGAACTGCTCCCCAACGCACCAAAAAACGTTGTCACTGCCGAAGTGGCACCTGAAAACCTGACGCTGGAAGGCGGTAACAGTGGACCTGAACGCTGATTTGGGGGAGTCCTTCGGCTCCTGGACCATGGGAGACGACGCCTCGATGTTCCGCATCGTGAGCAGCGCCAACGTGGCGTGCGGCTTCCACGCCGGAGATCCCCTCACCATGCTGGACAGCTGCCGCGCTGCGTTCGAGCTCGACGTCCGCGTCGGCGCCCACGTGGGGTACCGCGACCTGGCAGGCTTTGGCCGGCGCTCATTGGACATGACGTTCGACGAACTCTTCGGAGACGTGCTGTATCAATTGGGCGCACTCGACGGCATGGCCCACGCGGTGGGAGCATCCGTGGACTACGTGAAACCGCACGGTGCGCTCTATAACAGGATCGTCCACGACGCCGAACAGGCCGAAGCCGTGGTGGCCGCCGTTCACGCCTACGATCCCGGACTGCCCGTGCTCGGCCTCCCGGGCTCAGCATGGCTGACCTTGGCCGAGGAAGCCGGACATCCCGTGTTCCGTGAAGCGTTCGTGGACCGGGCCTACCTTCCGGACGGCACGCTGGTGCCCCGCACCCAGGAGGGTGCCGTCCTGCACGACCCCGCCGCCGTGGTGGCCCAGGCCGTACGCCTGGCAACGCTCAAGGAAGTAGTTGCGATCGACGGGACAATTGTTCCGGTTCAGGCCGATTCCCTGTGCATCCATGGCGATACGCCCGGGGCCGTTGATATGGCTGCTGCTGTTCGTCAGGGCCTTGAACAGGCCGGCGTGCAGGTTGAAGCGTTCGCGTAGTTCAAGGATTTCGCGTAGTTCCAAGCGTTAGGAGACCCTGATGGGTGCAGTAGTGGTGGAACCCGGGCCCTTGAGCCTCGTCCTGGGCCCGGACCAGGTTCTGGACCGGGCGTCCATGCTCCTTGCCAACGCGCTGCTGGGCAACCCGGACACTGCCGCCGGGTTCGAAGTACTGGTGGGTGGACTGCGGATCCGCTTCGTGACAGCCTCCGCTGTGGCAGTGACCGGCGCCGAAGGCATGGTCACGCTGAACGGTTCCGAACTGGCCATGAACACGCCGGTCCGCGTAGCACCCGGGGCAGTGCTGGAGCTGGGACCCGCGCTGTTCGGGATCCGATACTACGTGGCGGTACAGGGCGGCATAGAGACCCAAGCCGAGCCGTTGCGCGCTGGTGGGACGCTCACTTTCGGTCATCCCCACGGCCACGGCTTTGCTTCGGAGCACGCCCCTGCGCGGCGGGCTTTGGATCCGGAACGGCCGGTGGTCGCCAGGGTTTCGCGTGGCCCGCAGGCGCACCCCGACGACGCCGGCACCTGGCTTAGGTTGACCACGGACCCGTGGATTCTCTCGCCGGAGTCGGACCGCGTTGGCGCGCGGTTGGTGGGCAGGCCGCTGGAGCCTGCCCGGGCTCAAACACGCCAAGCGCAACCGTTGCTGGCAGGCTCGGTCTTGCTGCCGCCGTCGGGCCTTCCTGTCATTGCGCTGGCCGGCCACCCGGCTACCGCGGAGTCGCCGGTCATCGCGGTAGTGCGGGACGACGACCTGGACCTGATCGGCCAAGCGAGGCCGGGGCAGATGGTGCATCTGCTGGGGTGAGAATCCCGGGCGGTGATTTTCTCACCAGGCGCTCACTATGAGAATGTTGCATCCCTGTGTCTTCAGGACTCCTGACCAATACCCGCCTGTACTTCGATGCTTTGGGGGCATTCCGCGAAGGCGACATCCTGCCCATCGTGGAGCGGTTCGCTCAATCGGCGATGCTGGCGGTGGACAACGGCCGGGCGCTCGCAGCGGACATCACTGCTGCGCAGCGCGATTTCCGGGTCAAGGTCGGAGCGGCGCAGGAGTCGGTTTCCAAGCTTCTTGACCTGCTGCCCCGGGAGCCGGCCATCACAGCGGAGATGGCTGCCGAATACACGGGCGTGTCCCAGGCAACGGCGTACCGTGCGGTGCAGCGACTGCAAGACGCGGGCATCCTGAGCCCGGCAGGGAAGGTGCGCGGCGTCAGCGTGTGGATTGCCGGTGACATCATTGCTGCCCTGGACGACCTCGCTGCGCGCGCCGGACGTCGTATCCGGCACTGAGACGACCCCCAGGGAGGGGCGTCAACAGGCGGTTCTGAGGGGCCCGACTGCCATCCGGGCCCCTCAGTTTTGCGGGTGCTATGCGTGGATCAGGTCTGTTTGCTGCGCTTCGAATTCCCCACGCTCCGGGCGGGAAAGCCCTAGATGGTCACGGAACGTCGTGCCGGAGTACTCGCTGCGGAACAGTCCTCGCTCCCGCAGCAAGGGCAGAACATGGTCGCGGAAGTCATCGAAGCCGTCAGGCAGGTACGGCGGGGAGAGAATGTAGCCATCAACTGCACCTGCTTCGAACCACTCTGAGAGTTCGTCGGCCACTGTCTGAGCGGTACCAATCACTACGCGGTGACCGTAGGCCCCAACCACCCGCAGATAGAGTTCGCGGACGGTCAGGTTCTCTCGTCGGGCCGTCTCCACGATCAGTTGCTGGCGGCTCTTGTAGGCTTCGGTTTCGGGGATAACGTCGGGGAGGGGCTCATCGAGCGGGTACTCGGTCAGGTCGAATCCCAGCAACTGCGACAGGCGGGCCAGTCCCACCTCCGGATGGATGAGTTCCTGCATTTGGCGGTACTTGGCCTGGGCTTCCTCGAGGGTTGCGCCAATGATCGTCTGTACACCGGCGATGACCTTGAGGCTGTCGCGGGAACGGCCCGCCTTTTCAGCGCGATCCTTCAGGTCCTGGCTGAAGGCCAGAGCCGCCTGGAGGCTGTTCTGCGCGGTGAAGGCAACTTCGGCATACTGGGCGGCCAAGTTCTTTCCGGCCTCGGAGGAGCCGGCTTGGACCTGGACAGGCCGGCCCTGCGGCGAACGCCGCACATTGAGGGGTCCACGAACCGAGAAGTGCTCTCCTTGGTGGTTCAGCACGTGCATCTTGTCGGGATCGAAGTAGCGGCCGGATTCCTTGTCCAGAACGAACGCGTCGTCGTCCCAGCTGTCCCACAGTCCGGCGGCGACGCGGAAGAATTCCTCGGCGCGTTCGTACCGGTCCGCGTTCTTGAGATGCTCGGATCTGCTGAAGTTGCGGGCCTCGGCTTCGACGTAGGACGTGACGAGGTTCCAGCCTGTCCTTCCTTTGCTGAGATGGTCCAGGGAAGCGAACTTGCGGGCGATATGGTACGGCTCGTTGTACGTGGTGGTTTGAGTGGCCACCAGGCCGATTCGCTCAGTCGAAACGGCCAATGCTGCAAGGAGCGTCAGCGGCTCGAACCGGTAGATCACGGGGTCCCGGCTGAGCGTTTCCGCGTCGCCTTCGGGCGCGCAGAGTTCGTCCGCAAGGAACACGAAGTCGAGTTTGGCGTCTTCGGCGGATTTGGCCACGCTAAGGATGTCCTGAAAGTCCCACCCGGCGTTGGAGAGGGCGTCGGGGTGGCGCCAGCCTGCGATGTGCGAGCTGGCGGGGGAGAGCAGCAGACCCAGGGCCATATGCCGCTTGGCGGGCGTTGTCATGAGAGTTCCGTTCTGTTGTGGAAGCAGAGTCCTGAATCAGTGGTTTTGCAGTGCAGTGCTTGCGATGTGTCGGGTTACGGCCAGCAGTTCCTCGGTGCACCTCCGGACTGCCTCGGCATCCAGCCCGGATGGCAGCCCGTACAAGGAGAGGACCAGCACAGCGGTTCCGTCCGGTGACAAGACAGGCGCTGCGATGGATTTGACCTTCTGGCCGAGGAAGGATCCGATGACCTCATCCCCCGGGTCAATGAATTCGCGGGCATCCGCATCCGGTGCTGAAGGGCCGAACTCACCGTCTCCTACGGTGATGGAATAGCCCCTTGCCCGGATGCCGTCCAGCATCGAGTGGGCTTCGAAACGGCTCATGGTCTGCGATGCGTCGATCCAGCGCTCAATGTCGGCATCATCGGCCCATGCCATCGCGGTGCGACCGAACGGTGCAGCTGCCGGAACGCGCTGGCCGACGATGGAGGAGAGCCAGTCGGTTTTTCCCGGGCCGGCGCTGGCCAGCAGGACGAACTCCTCGCGCACTTTGCCGCCGATCAGGCAATCGCATCCAAGTTTGGCTGCCAAGGCCTCCATGTGCGGCCTGGCTTGGTCGACGATGGTGAGTTCGCGGGCAAGATCGGGTCCGGCGACGGCCATGGAGTGCGGGGTGAAGCCGCCGTATCCACCTTGGAGGAACAGCAACGGCAGATCCATGGAGGCAACATCCATGGTGTTAACCCGGCCCAGGACGATCTCATGGTCCCCGGCGTCCATCACGTTCTCGATCGTGCAGTCCAACCGGGCAACGGCCTTCTCCAGGAATGGCGTGCCGGACTCGGAGGGGTGCCAGGTGACACTTTCATATTTGCTGCCGGTCTTGCTGCTGAAGGCCCTGCAAATGTCCTCCTGGCTGGCGCCCAGCACGTTGACGGCGAACCGGCCCGTGGCTTGGATGCGGGGCCAGGATGTTGAGGTTTTGGCGGGGAGGAAGGCCACCAAGGGTGGGTCCAGGGAGACCGAGGTGAACGTTCCGACCACCATGCCCACTGGTGTGCCGTCTTCTTCCACGGAGGAAATCAGCGCTACTCCGGTGGGATAGCGGCCAAGGACCTGGCGGAACCACTGGGGGTTGGTGGGGGTGGTGGCTGCGGCTGTGGCGGTGCTGTTGGATGTCATTTCAGGTTCTGCTTTCCGACCCATTCCGAGGCGACGTCAGCGGCGTCCCGATGATCGATCGCGTAAGAGGCGTTCATGGACGTGAGGTCTTCGGTGGTCAAGGACTTGCTGACCGCGTTGAGGACAGACTGGGCCTTGTCCGGGACAGCGTCCTTGCAGACCAGTGGGGTCACGTTGTTGACACCCACGGTGTTCTTCGGGTCTTCCAGGACGGTGTATCCGTTGGACTTGATCTGCGGAACTGTTGAGAAGAGGAGTGCAGCGTCCACGTCGCCCTTCTCCAACGCGGAGATGGTGATGGGGCCGGAGTAGTCAAGGAGCTTGTACTCCTTGAACTGGATTCCGTAGGCCTTTTCCAAGCCGGCGAATCCGTCTGCACGGGTCTTCCATTCGGTAGGTCCTCCGAATGTCATCCCGGAGGATGCCTTGGCAAGGTCCTCGATCGTCTTGAGGTTGAGCCGCTGCGCCATTGCGTTGGTGACTGCAACGGCGTTGTTGTCCTGGGCGGGCGATGATTCAAGGATTCCAAGATTTGTTGGCAGTGCCTTGCCGAGTTCTGCGTCCACAGCCCCGGTTCCTGATGCTTGTGCGGTGGGCGCCACGAACGCCAACAGGGCTTGGTTGTATTCGGGGATGACGTTGATGGAGCAGTTCTGGATCTGCCCGTAGAGGACCTCACGGGCACCGATGTTGAGCTTGCGCTCTACGGTGTATCCGGCGTTTTCCAGGGCCTTGGAGTAGATCTCGCCGAGGATGACGTTTTCGGAGAAGTTTGCGGAGCCGACCACGATCTTGTCGCCGCCCGAGGTTCCCGTCCCTGCGCTGCCGCTGGTGCTGAGCGGGTCGGCCGCGCAGCCGGTGGCAAGCGCGAGGGTGGCTGCGGCTACCGCAGCTCCGAGAGTTAGGTGTGGTTTCATGCTGCGCTCTTCTTTCGTGATGGAACGGGTGATGGGCTGGGGACTGCCCGCAGGGGGAAACGGGGCTTGCGGGAGACCCCGGGGGAGGTGATGGCCGAGGCCAGGACAATGAAAAGGATCTCGATGGCGATGGCAAGGATTGCGGCGACGATGGATCCTCCGGCAACTTGGCCGAAGTCCCGGCGGCCAAGTCCGTCGAAGATGAACCTTCCGAGACCGCCCAGGCCTACGTAGGCAGCGATGGTGGCTGCGGAGATGACTTGGATTGCTGCCAGCCGAATGCCCAGGAGGATGGTGGGCAAGGCAACGGGTATTTCCACCCGCATCAGGGTGGAGAAGCCCCGCAGTCCTACGCCGCGTGCGGCGTCCACCACTGTGGGATCCACGTTGCGTACGCCCTCGTAGGCGTTCACAAGCATCGGTGGGATGGCCAGGACAACAAGAGCGATCAGAGGTGGGAGGAAGCCGATTCCGGAAAGGATCACCAGGAGTGTCAGCAGGCCCAGCGTTGGCAAGGCGCGGATGGTGTTGGCGATTGTCAGGACCACGGCCTGGCCACGGTGCACATGTCCGAGGACAGTCCCCAAGGGCAAGGCGATCGCTGCAGCTATGAGCATGGCCAAACCGCTGTACAGCAAGTGTTCTGCAACCCGGACCGGGATGGAATCAGGTCCGGACCACGTGGTGGGCTGGGCAAACCAGGTATTGACGAGTTCGAAGACGTTCATTGTGCTTTCCTTCCCCGCGACCACGGTGTGAGGCCTCGCTGGATGCCCACCAGAATGAGGTCAGTTGCTGCGGCCAAACCTGCTGTGAGCACGATGCCCACCAGGATGGGTGTGGCAAAGAATCTCTGGGTTCCGTCGATGAACAGGTCTCCCAGGGAAGAGAGGCCGATGACCGAGACGACGGACACCATGCTGATGTTCGCAACTGCGGCGACGCGCAGCCCGCCCAGGATCAGGGGAGTCGCGACAGGCAGTTCTACCGCGATGAGTCGTTGCATCCTCCCGTATCCCATGGCAGTGGCCGCTTGCCGGACCGATTCGTCGGTCGAGCGGATGCCGTCGACGACATTTCGGAGCAAAAGGGCCACGGTGTAGAGCGTCAGGGGAAGGACCGCCGTCACGGGGCTCAGCCCGGTGAGCGGAAGGACGAAGACAAACAGTGCCAGCGATGGGATCGCGAAGAACGCCGAACTTGACGCCAGGGCAACCGGATACAGCCAACTCCAGCGCACACACAACAAACCGATGGGTACGGCCAACGCCAGGCCCACAATGACCGGCAGGAACGAGAGGAGCATGTGCTGTTGCAACAATTCCCACAAGTGGGGGGTATTGCGAACAATCCAATTGAGATCAAGCATGGGCCTGGCTCCGGTGGTGGTTGATGGCCGGCTCCAGAGACGGAAAGTCCACCAGTCCAAGAACCCGTTGGCTGCTGTCCGTTGCCACAGCCTGGCCTACCGGAGAAAGCAATGCGGAGTCGAGGGCACACCGCATGACATCGCCGCCAAGAACGAACGTCCGCCGGCATGGTACGAGTTCGTCGCCGGCCACGGCTCCGGGCCGCAACCAGCCGAGCGCTCTTTCCTCCGCATCGACCAGGAGCCGCCACTGATCGAGTCCGCTGAACGAATCAGACTCATGCACCACTCGGTCCGCTCGTGGTTCGATGCCGGACGTGCCCATCAGGGAGAGCCACTTGATCCCGCTGTCGCCGGTGAAGTCCCGCACAAACGCGTTGACGGGTTCTGTCAGCAGTTTCTCGGGGGTGTCCGTTTGGGCAATGGTCCCGCCTCGCTGGAACACGACGATTCGATCGGCCAGACGGACGGCCTCGTCCATGTCATGGGTGACGAAGACGATGGTTTTTCCGATATCACGCTGTAGGCGAAGCAGTTCGTTCTGAAGGTCCAGTCGTACCACTGGATCCACGGCAGAGAACGGTTCGTCCATGAGCAGGACAGGAGGATCGGCGGCGAGGGCGCGGGCAACACCCACGCGTTGCTGCTGGCCTCCGGAGAGCTGGTAGGGGTACTTCCGCCCGAGGGCAGGGTCCAGGCCCACCCTCTCCATGAGTTCGATGGCCAGGACGCGGGCGGCCCGCCGCTTGGCGCCCAGCAAAACCGGCACGGTGGCGATGTTGTCCGCGATCGTCCTGTGGGGGAAGAGACCCGCATTCTGGATCACGTAGCCGATGCCCCGGCGGAGTGCGCCTTCATCGAGATCCGCGGCATCCCGCCGTCCGATCAGGATGCGGCCGCTGGTGGGGCTGATCATCCGGTTGATCATGCGCAGGGAAGTTGTCTTGCCGCAGCCGGATGGACCCACAAAGACGGTGATCTTGCCCGCTTCGCATTCAAGATCGATGCTGTCCACCCCGAGTGTGCCGTCGGGGTAGCGCTTACTGACGGACTCGAAGACAACGCTTGCCGGGCCGTCCCCCGTGAGTTGGCGTGATTCTGATGCCATCGGAACTCCTCGTCGAATCGAACAGCCGCCGACGGTTTGCGAGTTACCTCACCGAGCCCCGTCGCCCGCTGTGATGAAAGTCATGCTGAGAATCACTATGACCGTTATGTGGTTATTAAGCAACCACTATCCGGTCATTCAGTTTTGGGACTATGCTCGGGACAGTCCAAAATGACCTTGTACAGGAGGGAGGCCCTATGACGCTCGACAGTGAAGCGTTGCTGTCGAACCCATTGCTGCCTGGCACTGGGCGCAATGAATCGCTCCGCCGGGCATTTGATGTCCTGGAGCTCCTGGCCAGGCACCCGAATGGGGCGTCGGTGGCCGAACTATGCCAGGACTCAGACCTGCCGCGTTCCACGGTGTCGCGGCTGCTGGCCTCCCTTTTCGACGCTGGTGCCGTCTCGCGACCCGGGCAGGACCGGAAATGGGTCCTCGGACCGACCATCATGCGGCTGACCAACGCCGTCGCCCCACTCTCAGGTCTTCAGGAGCGCAGTGGCGTGATTCTGGAGAGGATCACCTCGGAAACGGGTGAAACGTCCATGCTTGCCGTCCCAACGGGGCCGGCGACTGCACGCGTCATTGAGGAAGTCAGGGGGCCCAAACTCGTTGGTGTACTGGCCCCTTGGGCGGGTGAAACCATAAGTTCGGCAGCTTCAGGATTCGTCCGGCTCCTTTTGGCGGAACTGCCCACCTCGGAATCAGACCGACTCATCGGCAGGATGGAACTCACGGCCCACACGCCCAAGACCATTGCGGATCGCGGCCAATTGGCGGCGGTCATCGATGACGTCCGCAAAAGCCGGCATTCGGTGGTGGTTGATGAACTGGAAGAAGGTCTCGCGGGGATCGGTGTGCCGGCCTACAAGGACGGACAGCTGATGGCGATGCTGGCCGTCTACCTCCCGACGCACCGCTTCACACCGCAGCTTCAGGCGCAGGCCCTTGAGTCACTTCAGCGCGGTGCAGCCGGCCTGTTCTAGTTTCCGGGCGCCCAGCCGTCCCGGCCCTACCCAAACAACAAATGCGCCACCGTGAAGATCGCCAGTCCGGCCAGCGCACCCACCACGGTGCCGTTGATGCGGATGTACTGCAGGTCCTTGCCCACCTGGAGCTCGATCTTCTGCGATGTTTCCTCGGCGTCCCAGCGGGCAACGGTGTCCGAAATGACGCCCGCAATGTCCGAGCGGTAGGTGTTCACCAGATAACCGGCGGCGTCTCCAATCCAGGTGTTGACCTTGCCGGCCAGTTCATCGTCGTTGACCAGCCGCGAACCGAAGTCGCGGACCGCGCTCTTGAAGCGCTGGCTGAGTTCGCTCTCGGGATCGTCGACGGCGTTGAGCAGCGCGTTCTTGACCGTTCCCCACGTTCGGGACGCCAGTTCACGGACTTCGGGGTCGCCAAGGATCTGGGACTTGATGGCTTCGGCGCGCTCGATCATGGCGGGATCGTGCTGGAGGTCCTGCGCCAGGTCAGTGAGGTAGGCGTCGATCGACTGGCGCACCTGGTGGTTCTGGTCGTGCTGCACGGCCCGCACGAACTTGGAAAGCTCAACGTAAACGCGGTCACCCACCAGTCCGTCCACGAACGTGGGCACCCACAGTGGCGAACGGTCCGAAACAAGCCGGTTCACGGTGGCATGGTTGGCGTCCACCCAGTCGGCCGCGCGGTCAACCAGGAGGTCCACGAGTTTGTGGTGGTGCCCGTCGGCGAAGATCCGTTCGGCCATCCGGCCCACAGGCGGTCCCCATGGCGGGGTGAGCAGATGCTTGCGGACCAAGCCCTCGATGACAGCCTGGACGTCGTCATCGTTCAAGACAGTGAACGCGCCACGAATCACGGCGCCGCCTTCCTTGGCCACGCGCTCGGCGCCGCCCGGACCAGACAACCAGCGGCCGGCCTTCCGGGCGATATCTATGCTGGCCAGTTTCTCCTGCACAACCTCCTGGGACAGGAAGTTGCTCTCAACGAACTCGCTGAGGGATTCGCCGATCTGGTCCTTGCGGCGCGGAATGATCGCGGTGTGCGGAATTTTCAGGCCCATGGGGTACTTGAACAGTGCGGTCACGGCGAACCAGTCCGCCAGCGCACCCACCATGCCGCCTTCCGCCGCTGCCCGGACATACTCGAGCCACGGGTACTGCTTTTGGAAGGCGAACGCGAGCGTGAAGACCACTGCCATGCCGATCAGCAGGGCCAGCGCCAGCCGTTTCATGCGGCGCAGCGCTGCCGCTTTTTCCAGGTCTCCCGCGGAAGGGCCGACGACGGCGGAACCGCCGCGTGCGGGCGCGGCGCCTTGCGGGGTGGGCAATGGACCTGCCTCGGTGGGGTTGGTGACGTCTTCGGCCGGGATTCGTTCAGAGTTCACCTGCATTAGCCCAGCGTAGCCCCGCGCGTGCAGCCCGGTGGGCTACCGTGTCTGCATGACTAGCGACGACTTCGCCCCTGGCCGGCCCCAGGTCTACGCCCACCGCGGTGCCAGTGCCGCCTTCGCCGAGCACACAAGGGCCGCCTACCTCAAGGCGATCGCGGACGGTGCGGACGGCGTCGAATGCGATGTCCACCTGACCCGGGACCAGCATGTTGTCTTGCTCCACGACGCCAACCTTGACCGGACATCCACCGGCACCGGTCCTGTGGCCGAGAAGACGCTGGAGGAGCTCCGAGCCCTGGATTACTCGTCGTGGAAGGGCGTCCGAATCCCGGATGCCTACGGGGGAGTGGCCGACCAGTTCCTCACATTGCCTGAGCTGCTGGACATCCTTCGGGACGCAGGGCGTGACATTGGACTGGCTATTGAACTCAAGCACCCCAGCCCCTACGGCCTCAAACTTGAGGAACGCGTGTTGGCCCTGCTGGAAGTGGAGGGCTGGCAGCCGGAAGAATCCCGGCTGGAGAATATTCAGGTCTCCTTCATGAGTTTTGATTCCGACTCTGTTCAACGCCTGCTGGAGAGTGTCCCGGGGAAGCACATCTGCCAGTTGGTGGACGACCTCACAGTTCAGGAAATCCGGCAGGAACTTGGCCTTGGGTTTATCACGGGCGGGGCGGTAGCCAATGTCATGCGGGCAACCCAACTGGACGCGGAGCGTGTGCTGGATGAGGGCCAGGTGGATATTGCCGGCCCGGGAATCGATTACGTGCGCGAGCACGCCCTCAACGTTCAGCGGTGGCTCGAAGCCGGCCGGATCTTCCGTGTCTGGACTGTTGACTCCGAGAAGGACGTGGCGTTGTGCCAAGGCCTCGGTATCCACCAGATCACCACCAACAAACCGGCGCAGGTACTCGCCCAGCTCATGGTGTCCAACTAGCGACCATCGCGGGGCCCCGGACTTTGGGGGTCACCGCGCTTGTGATTGAGTGGTCACATGTCTTTTCGCTGGTCAGCCCAAGCAACCCGAACCGTTTCTACCGTCGGATTGAGCGCACTCCTCCTGGCCAGTGCCATGAAGCACTTCCGCACACCCAAGTTCTACTACCCGGTGGTGCCCGACTACCTCTGCCGCAGGGATGAGCCGGGAAACCGTCCGAACGGTTCTCTGGCTGTTATGTCCCGTGAGGAATGGGTTGCGGCTTCGGGGCTGATCGAGGCGACTGCCGCCGTCGGACTTTTGATCCCCGCCACGCGTAAGGCCACCGCAGAGGGCGTCACCGCGATGTTTGCTGTATTCCTGGCCGGGCATATAGACGCCCTTCGCCGTGCCTATGGACCGAACGGCACAACAACCGAAAAGCGGGTTCACACAGTCCGCCTGCCGTTGCAGATTCCGCTGATCCTGTGGTCGTGGAGCCTGCGGAAATGAACCAGGGCTCCGCGCCGCTGAAGCTCAGGGACTCGCCGGCGTTCAAGATCGCCCTTTCCTTGAGCATCGCCACCGGGCTCTACGGTGTCTCCTTCGGCGCACTCTCCGTTGCTTCCGGATTCGACTTTTGGCAAACCATGGTCTTGAGCCTGCTGCTGTTCAGCGGAGGATCACAGTTCGCTTTTATCGGTGTGGTGGCCGGTGGCGGCTCCGGTGTCGCGGCGATGACTGCCAGCGCCTTGCTGGGGCTGCGCAACGGAATCTACGGGATGCAGATCAACGCGATGCTGCGTCCTGGTGGCTGGAAACGCTACGTTTCGGCCCACATCACCATTGACGAATCCACCGCGACGGCGTCTGGCCAGACTGACCGCGACGAGCAGCGTAGAGGCTTCTGGACCGCCGGAATCGGAATATTCATTCTCTGGAATATCTTCACGGCCATTGGAGCGCTGGCCGGCGATGCCATGGGCGACCCCAAGCAGTGGGGCCTCGACGGCGCTGCCGTGGCCGCCTTCCTGGCCCTCCTCTGGCCGCGCCTGAAGGGCCGCGAACCGTGGGCTATCGCTGCGGCGTGTGCCTTGGCGACGGTCCTCGCCGTGCCGTTCGTGCCCTCGGGAGTACCTATTCTGGTGGCAGCCTTGGTTGCCGGCGTGATCGGCTGGTTCAGCCACGCACGCATGGATGAGGGCCTGGAACCGGATGTGGACCCCTACAAGGGCAGGGCGAGCGACTCCAAGGGCAGGGGCACGGAATGAATCTCTGGATCTGGATCCTCATCGCCTGCGCTTTGGCCTACCTGACAAAGCTTGTGGGCTACTTCGTCCCCGCCAAGCTGCTGCAGAACCCCCGGATCATGCACGTTGCCGGCACCATGACCATTGGCCTGCTGGCATCCCTGACTATCGTGAATGCCGTCGCCTCGGGCCAGGGTCTGGTACTCGACGCACGGATTGGAGCCTTGGTGGCGGCCGCCGTCGCGTTGTGGATGCGCGCACCGTTCCTGGTGGTGGTTATCTCCGGTGCGGCAGCCGCGGCCCTGTTGAGGCTGGTGGGCTGGGGCTAAGAGCTAAGCAGCTCCGGTAAACGTCACTCCCGGGATACCGGACTGTTCCGGCAGCGGCCGAGTAGGGCGTTCGGTCCGGATGGCGTCTTCGATCAGTGCCACCGGACGCTTCCACGCTTCTGAACCCGGCTCCATGGTGTCCACGGAGCCGATGAGCATGGCCACCAGCCGGACCATGTCCTCGATGGTGATGTCGCGGCGCAACGAGCCCTGGCCCTGGCCGCGCTCGAGCAGTGTGGCCATGGAGTCGATGAGGCCGCCGGTGATGCCCATGAGGAGTCCGCGCCGGCCCGCGACGGCGTCAAGGAGGTTCGCGTCTTCGCTCGCCACCTGCATGACGGCGTCGATGACATGGATCAAGCCTTCGGCGGCGTCCATGCCGTCGAGGGCTGCTGCGGCTACCGGATCTACGTGCTGGCGAAGCTGGCGGGACAAGGCCGCCAATACCAGTTGCTCTTTGTCCGAGAAGTTGCGGAACAGCGTGGCGGGGCCAACTCCAGCGGTGGCCGCAATGGTCTGCAGCGGAACTTCGGGTCCGTGTTCCCGGAAACACTGCCGGGCAGCGGTGATGATCTTGTCCACATTGCGTGCGGCATCTGCCCTGAGGGGCTTGCGTTCGGAGGGCTGTTCCATGCATGCCAGAGTAGCAACGGAGCGGTGCTGGCCTGTTGTTACGCGGGAGTAGGGCGTTATATGACAAACCGGCACGTGAAACACTGGATTTATGTTGCTTGCATTCTCAGTCGCCCCTTCGGGCCAGCCCGCATCCGCTGCCAACGGCGGACCCGCCCCTGATGCCTCGGTGCACGATGCCGTGGCCGCCGCAGTCAAGATTGTCCGTGAATCCGGACTGCCCAACCAGACGGACTCGATGTTCACCACCATCGAGGGCGAATGGGACGAGGTCTTCGACGTCGTCAAGCGCGCCACCGAGGCAGTGGGCCGCTACGGCAGCCGGGTTTCCCTCGTGATCAAGGCCGACATCCGCCCCGGATACAGCGGCGAGCTGACCGGCAAGGTGGAGCGCCTGGAAGAGGCCATTTCCACTACCGAATAGGTCCTGACGTGCTTGGCGACCAGGATTGAGAGGCGCAGATCACGATCCCATGATGGGGAGCTATTAATTCGAAATTGACGTCATCGTCGAACCGAATGAGATCGGCTGATTGGGCTGGTCCTCGACGACACCGACCCGCGGCCCACCGATCATGAATGGTGCACCAACTGCGTTCTTTCGGCTACACTGGAACCAATCGACCCCCTCCCAAGCCTCTCTGCGATGCTCAAATGGGAGGGGCCTCTTTTATTTCTGGAGGAGTCCATGAAACCAAGCCTGACCAGGGATGAGCAGGCGGCGCTCCTCGTCCAGCGCGGGCTCTCCGTCGATGACCAGAACGCGTGCACGACTTTCCTTGCTGCGAATAACTATTATCGGTTCTCCGGGTATGCGCGGTACTTCCAGCAGGCACCTCACCTCGGCGACGACTCGTTTGCGCTCGGCACTGACTTCGACCAGATCCGCATGATCTACGAGGCGGACGAAGCGCTACGCGTCGCGCTCGTTCAGCCACTAGCGCGAGTTGAGCTCCTGCTGCGCGCCCATACCGCATATGTTGTCGCCGATGTCCACGGGCCGCGTGGGAGGTATCTCGAGGAGGACTTCTACACCGACGTCGGCAATGGCGAGCGGACTGTCGAGTCATGCCTGCGCGATATCGAGCGAAGTAAGGAGCGTCATATCCTGCGCTTCAAAACCACGAACGGCGGTTCACCGGACTTCAGCGGCCTGCCCATCTGGTCGGCGGTCGAGGCGTGGTCCTTCGGGACGCTGTCGAAGTGCATCGAGCGCGGCGCGCAGGGCACGCTTGATGATGCCGTCGCAGCAAGTCTCGGGGTCGCCAAGGCCGGCTTCGCCTACCGCGTGAGGTCGCTGGTCTACCTGCGTAACCGATGCGCTCACCACAGTCGACTGTGGCACCACTCTGTCATCGACGCAGGGCCTACGCCGAACAACGTGCGTGCCAAGGCCAAGAAGTTGGCAGGACAATTCGAGCCGCGCTCGGTGTTGGATGTCATCGCCTCGCTCGACGACATGCTGGTTCGTAGCGGGACGGCTGATCCGATCCTCCCGAAGCTCGTGGAGCAGCACCCCCGTGATTCTGCGTTCTGGGAGGGGCTGGTGCGACCGCAGAGCCCACGAGATCATCAGGTGTGAAAACAAAAATTGGCAACTCTCCTCCGAGACCAGGTGGGTTCGGTACGCCCGTGCCCACTTGTCTGGCATGTTTCCCGGGATTCCGCTCCAGTCCGGTTACAGCAAACGCCTTCGGGCCCGCCTGAACATTGATCTCCGCGACAATTACGGCCCTGGTCAAGGACACCCGTCCTGGCACGAGGTGCTCCGGCTGGTCGATTCAACCCCGGTCCCGTGCGGGATGTCACGGGAACCATCAGCCGCAGCGATCTGGCCGAGCATGCCGGCTACGGTTCATGCGATTCCCATTCCGCTACTTTTGGGGTTTCTGGCTGTATCTGATCAGCACCCTCGACGTCAGGCCTCTCATTTGGGGTCTTGCGAATCCATAAATCGGGAGCGTGAAGCCATCAGGGCCCTCCTTGAACACGAGCACCACCTCATCCGGGAAGGACAGGCCATCCTTGGTGACAAGGGCTTCGCCGGGCAGGAATTCGAAACCTTCATCACCGAGGATTTGGGTGCGACGCTGACCGCCCGGACCCCAAGGAAGAGCAGCCCCGCTACGGCAGGCTCGGCCGAATCCGGCAACCAACAGGACCTCATGGTCTGGTGGTGACAATTTAGAGCTGGCTTCTCATTCTTGGCAGGATCTGGCTCAACGGCGATATCAGCTACATCGTTGTCTAACCATGCTGCCTGATAGTCGTTGGCTAGCGGCGATAGTGGTTGCCTGCGGCTTGAGACCCGTCTGAGGCCGGTCGATTGCTTGACCTTCGACTCATGAACGGCATCGATTTGTTTTCGTTGCTTCCTCTCTGCGGTGGCGTTCTACGCTAAAGATAGCGCTCATAAGGCAAAGCTCACCGCACAATTGGGATCGGTCACTTGTCGGTGTTGCACAGGCAGAATCCTCAGGAAGCATGCGATGCTCATGGCAATGGAAACTGCGTCTCTGCCTTGGTGGCTCATGATCTTAGTCGCTGTCATTCCGACAACAATCGCACTAGTTGGAACGATACTCGCTACCCGATCGCAGCGTCGCAGCAGTAGGGAGGCGAACCAGATCGGTGAACGAAACGCAGCTGCCGCGCAAAAATCGTCGATCGCGGCCACAGAATCGGTAAGGGTCGCTGAACACGCCGCCAAACAAGCCGCAGAGGCGGCCGCCCAGCTCAACTCATTCCGTCTTCATGACGACACGATAAAGACGCTCTACTGGGCTGCGGACCACGCGATCCTTCCGGACAGTGCGCACGCGCTGCTCGGCCTCGAAGTCCTTGGTGCGCTGATGGTGCAGGTCGAAGACGACTCCGACTATCGCGGCGGTCGCTTGGTCAAGGCAACCAGGGAGGCTGTGACGGTGGTCGCCATGCCGACATTTATCTCTGTTCTCACGAATGCCGCTCGAGACGATGATAGCGGTGGAGGGACGATGAGAGTGGCTGCTGTCGAGCTCAATGCCGCCAAGCTCCTTCTTGCACATTACGTGAACCTCGAGCCCGAATTGCGTGAGGAGCTTGAGATGATTGCGAGCGCAAGCCTGGGTTCAATGGTGAATGTAAAGGTGTTGCATGCCGCTCGTCATTTGGATCAGCAGATTGAACGTGTACGTGCACAGGAGATGAGCCGCAGGATGGGTCACGATCATGGACTTGGAATCTCACTATGAGCAGCTAGCACGCTGCCGCCGGGGGAGACGATCGTGACGGGCTCATGAGTGAACCCCAGCAGGTGCCCTTCGGCGACACCATCCGCGAAGCCCGAAAGCAGCACGGCGGGTCGCCGGCCCAAACTTGGCGGTCCTCACGTAGCGGGACGTCGGATCCGCGTAAAGTTTTCTCTGTTGGGAATTCACGGGCCCAAAGCGTCCTTCCGACGGTGGTTCCGTCACTGTTACCGAGTGCGTTGGACATCGATATCTCGATGTTGCTATGCCAAAGACTGAGCCGCAAGCGGCCTTCAATGGTCGTCGTCTGGCTACTTCGGGCTCAGGCGGCAATAAGCATTGCTGCTTGCTGACGCCGTGGTCCGTTCCGGGACATTCGTGGCATCGGTCGAACCTGCGCAATTTTCACCCATGTCCTGGATCAGCGATGTTCACCACCATCGAGGGCGAATGGGACGAGGTCTTCGACGTCGTCAAGCGCGCCACCGAGGCAGTGGGCCGCTACGGCAGCCGGGTTTCCCTCGTGATCAAGGCCGACATCCGCCCCGGATACAGCGGCGAGCTGACCGGCAAGGTGGAGCGCCTGGAAGAGGCCATTTCCACTACCACCTAGCCCTTTCCCGGCGACACCCCGGGTGCCAGACTGGGGGCCATGATTGAACACGTGACCGAGCCCGGGTGGGTTGACGTCGAGCATTACCTGACTGACGTCGTCGTGCGTCCTGACCCTGCCCACAAGCGCGCCCTGACATCCGCCGTGGAGGCGGGCATGCCGCCTATCGAAGTGGCGCCCAACGCGGGCAAGCTGCTGCGCATGCTTGTGCAGCTGTCGGGCGCCCGGCGGGTCTTGGAGATCGGTACGCTGGCCGGGTTCAGCAGCATCTGGATGGCCCAGGGACTTCCCGACGACGGCAAGCTGGTCACGTGTGAATACCTCCAGAAACATGCGGACGTGGCCCGGGCCAACGTGGACGCTGCCGGTGTGGGACACAAAGTGGACATCCGGGTAGGTCCTGCCTTGGACACGCTTCCCACGCTGGCGGGCCAGGAATCCTTCGACTTCGTTTTCATCGACGCGGACAAGGAAAACGATTCCAACTACCTCGACTGGGCCATCAGGCTCGGCCACCCCGGCACGGTGATTGTGGTGGACAACGTCATTTGGGACGGTGCCATCCTGGAGCCCGAGCGGGATGAGGTCAACGCGCCGGGCATCGTGCAGGTGCTGGAGATGATGGGACAGGACCCGCGCCTGGATTCCACTGCCATCCAAACGGTTGGCAGCAAGGGCTGGGACGGCTTCGCCATGGCACGGGTGCGGTAGCGGATGGACTTCACGCTGCGCCCGGCAACGGTGGACGACGCCGAGGCCATGGCCATCATGCACGTCCAGTCGTGGCGGGAAAGCTATGGGCGGCTCCTGCCCCCGGAGTTCTTCGCCGATCAGGAATCCGCCTTGCCCGACCGGATCGAGCGCTACCGGGCATCCATCGCAGCCGGCCATTCCCGGATGCTCGCACACGACCCCGACGGCGAACTGGTGGGCATCGCCGCGGCAGGCCCCGGCAAGGACGAGGACGGCCCCTGCGAACTGGAGCTGTTCATGCTCTACACCCTGGAACGAATCCATGGACGTGGCGTCGGCCAGGCCTTGGTGGACGCACTGATCGGCGACTCGCCGGCGTACTTGTGGGTACTGGACGACAATCCCCGCGCCCAGGCCTTCTACCGGCGCAACGGCTTTGTCCCTGATGGCAAGCGGCAGCTCTGCGACCCCTCGTGGTACTTGCTGCCGGAGCATCGGATGGTGCGTCCCGGAGTGCGCGAAAGCTGTTCCCACAGCTGACTCATGTGGATATGGTGATCACGGGCGGTGCCAATGGAGATCGCCCGGTTTGGAATCAGGAGCCGATCATCGGAGCCTGAGTACGCCATTCGATTCTCGGGAGGAAGCATGACTATTCCAGAGCAGGATCCAGCCCAGGAGGAAGGTCCCGCGGACGGCGGCGCGGCCGGCACCCCAGGCGTCCACGACGGCGGTGCTGACGGTGGCGCCGATGGTGGCGCGGACGGTGGTGCTGAAGGCCCGGCAGACGGCGGCGCGGCCGGCGTCCCCGGCACCCACGACGGCGGCGCTGACGGTGGTGCGGATGGCGGCGCTGACGGTGGTGCGGATGGCGGCGCTGACGGTGGTGCGGATGGCGGCGCTGACGGTGGTGCGGACGGCGGCGCCGCGGGCCAAGGCAGCTAAGTTTGAGCTCTACCAGCACTGACTTCCAGGACCCCGGCGCGGTGAAGGACGCCGGGGTTTTGGAAACACGCCTGGTTGACATCGGCTATGAGAGATTCGCCAGCGAGGTCTGGGGACGGACCGCGCTGCTCACGCGTGGCATCAGCGACTTTTCCGATGTGTTCTCAGCCAACGCCGTTGACGAACTGATCTCGCGCCGCGGACTGAGGACACCTTTCCTGCGCGTCGCCAAGGGCGGCTCCACCCTCCCTGAGTCCTCGTTCACCTCCCCGGCAGGCGTTGGCGCCACCATCCCTGACCAGCTGGACGACACCCAGCTTTGGCGCAAATTCGCCGACGGAGCCACCCTGGTCCTGCAGGCGCTGCATCGCACCTGGGAGCCCGTGTCCAGCCTCAGCACTCAACTGAGCACCGAACTCGGACATCCTGTGCAGGCCAACGCCTACATCACGCCGCCCCAGAACCGTGGTTTCGACGATCACTACGACGTCCACGATGTCTTCGTCCTGCAGATCGAGGGCACGAAGCGCTGGATCATCCATGAGCCGGTCCACGTGGACCCGCTGCGTAGCCAGCCGTGGACCGATCGCCGCTCCGCCGTCGCAGAGGCCGCCCACGGCACGGCTTACATCGACACGGTGCTCGAGCCCGGCGATGTCCTCTACCTGCCCCGTGGTTGGCTGCATGCTGCCCAGGCACAGGGCGAAGTTTCAATCCATCTCACGTTGGGAGTCCACAGCTGGACCCGCCATGCCCTGGCCGAGCACCTCGCGCAGGCCGCGCTTGCGGCGTTATGCGACGATCCCGAGATGCGCCGTTCCCTGCCATTGGGCGTGGATGGACCCGATGGGGAGATCGCCGCCATCCGTGAACGTCTGGCCGCCGCCGTGTTGGAGGCTGATACCACGTCGCTTTTCCACCGCACCCGGAGGGGACAGGGACGCCCGGCCCCGCTTGGTCCCGTGGCCCAGCTCGCGGCGATCCAAGGCCTCGGCCCCGGCTCGCTGGTGCGGCTTCGTGATGCGCTGGAAGCGCGGCTCGAGGGCTCACGCTTGACTACCCGCGTGGGCTGGCTCGACTTCCCCGAGGCAGATCTGCCGTCCGTTCGGCTCCTGCTGGACGGCGAGGATCACCCCGCAGCTGAGCTTGGCGTTGAACTCGTTGAAAGGCTGTTGCGCGCAGGAGTCCTCGTCCCCGTTGAAGAGTGACGACTTGAACAGTGACGACTTGAACCATGACGACTTGTTGAACCATGACGACTTGGCCAGTGACATCCCAGCTGCCGCAACAGGGCGTTTCTTCTGCGCTGAGAGTGCTCGGCTGCGCGGCGACCCGATGGCAGGCACGGCGTCACCCGGCACGGTTTGGGTCCTCATAGAGTACCGGGGCGGGTGGCCGCCCAACGGCTTCGATGGCCTTGACCTGGAAGCCGGTACCAAAGCCCTCGTATCCTCCGCGGCGCGGGCGGCGCGGGCACGGGTTCTCTTGGTGCGGCGGCCCGGCCCCCGCCGACGCCACGGTCCCAGCCAGTGGGCCGTTCTGCGCCGTCAAAGCTCAGGGGCCCAGGAGCAGCTATGGGGAACGTGGGACCGGGATGAGGACCTTGCGGAAATAGTCCCAGCCCTGTCGTCTTCTGGAAAGCCCGGTTTTCCTCCGGTCATCCTGATCTGCGCCCATGGTCAGCACGACACCTGCTGCGCAGTGCGGGGCCGGCCCGTGGGACATGCACTCAGCGGGCGCTGGCCGGAGCTGGTGTGGGAATGCTCCCACGTTGGTGGTGACAGGTTCGCAGCCACTGCGGTGATAGCTCCCGACGGCGTGTACTACGGCGGACTCGATGCCGAGTCCGCCGTCGCCACGATTGAGGATCATCTCGCCGACCGCATCCGCGCGGAGTACCTCCGCGGATATACGGATCTCCTCCCACCACAACAAGCCGCCGTCGTGGCCGTGCTGGGACATTTCGGCCCTGCTGGCCGCAACGACTATCTGGTCACCGAGACCTTGAACGAAGGCGACCACTGGCGAATCCACATCACCGGCCGCCCGCCCCAACCGGAGCACATCGAGGTGGAACTGCAGTCCCGCCGCTCACCTCCGTGCCAACTGACCTGCCGGGGACCGACGATGGGCTCGGTTGTTGTCTACGAACCCACGTCCATCCGGAGAGCCTGAGAGCTCCACTAGGCTGGTTGCATGACTCAGGCAGGGCGGAAGTAGTGGCGAAACGCGGCAAGTTAAGCAAGTCCCAGCGGTCGACGGCGGGAGTCGTCGATGTTCCGGCCGGCACCCGTCCTGACGGTCCGGTTGCCGGCGTCTACTACATCGATACCGGCGACTGCGAGCTGGTTCCGGATCCCGATAGCTCCAATGGCTGGTTGCTGAAGATCAACGGCGTGATGAGTTCGCACATCGACATCGCCGATCCGCTGTTCCTGGATTTCGAGTACATGCGTTGGATCGCTGCCTTGGTGGAATCGCGGTGGCCCCGGGAGGCCAAACCCAAGCTGCGCGCACTGCACCTTGGCGGGGGAGCGTGCTCCATGGCGCGGTACTTCCACGCGGCCTACCCCGAGGCGCGGCAGGTAGTGGTGGAGCTGGACGGCAAGCTCGCCGACTACGTCCGCGGCTGGTTCGAGCTACCCAAAGCACCCCTCCTGCGGATCCGGGTGGGAGAAGCCCGCCAGGTCACAGAGTCCCTCACCCCTGACACCCGCGACCTCATCATCCGCGATGTCTTCGCCGGAGCTTTCACGCCGCGGGCCCTGACCACCCGGGAATTCACCGCGCATGCAGACGCCGTGCTGGCACCGGACGGCCTGTACGTGGTCAACTCCGGCGACGCTCCGGACCTGAAGAACGCCCGGGCCGACGCCGCCACCATCGCGGACACGTTCCAGCACACCATGATCATCGCCGATCCCGCCATGCTCAAGGGCCGCCGCTACGGCAACATGATCATGGCCGGCAGCCATGCTCCGTTCGGTGACGATCCCGGCCTGGCCCGCAAGCTCCTGGGCGGCGGCGTCCCCGCGCACATCTGGGACGACGCGCAGGTGCGGGCCTTCGCCGCCGGAACTCCGGTGCGTCATGACCCTGTGGCGGAGCCGCTAGCTGCGGCTGAGTGAACTGTTCCACGCCTCCCATAACGTGGCGTAGCGGCCTTCGCCGGCCAGGAGTTCCTGGTGTGAACCCGATTCAACAATCCGGCCTTGCTCCATCACCACCACGGTGTCCGCCGAAGCAGCTTGCGACAAGCGGTGCGCGATCACCAGCGAGGTCCTGCCTGCGAGGGCGGCCTCGGCAGCCTGGTCCAGCATGGTGGCCGAACCCGTGCCGGCCTCGGCCGTGGCTTCGTCGAGGACCGCGATGGGCGGGTCCTTGAGCATCAGGCGTGCCAGGGCAAGCTGCTGCGCCTGTTCCGGCGTGAGCTGGTGGCCACCGGCCCCCACGGAAGTCTCCAGTCCGGCGTCGAGCGTTCCAACCCAGGTAGCTCCAACAGCCTGAAGGACACGCGAGATTTCCTCGGGGGTAGCGTCCGGCCTGGCGAGCCGGAGGTCTTCCGCGAGCGTGCCGGAGAAGACATGTACCTCCTGGCTGACCATGGCGATCCGCCCGTGAAGTTCGGCCGGGGCGGCAGCGGCCGAGTCCAGCCCACCCACCCAGGCGGTCCCGCCATGCGGATGCTCCAGGCCCATGATGACCTTGGCCAGAGTGGTCTTGCCTGCGCCGGAGGTACCGACGATCGCCACGCGCTCGCCGGGCTTCACCCTGAGGGAGACGCCGCGGAGGGCGGGGCGTTGGCCGGGGTAGGCGAACGAGACGTCGTCCAGGACGATGCCCGCATCGCTTGCCGGCGAAACAGGCGAAACAGGGGAAGCGGCAGGGGTTGCAGCCGGGGAAACGGACTGTGTCAGCCCGAACATGCGGCCCAATCCGGCGGCGGCCTTTTGGAGTTCGTCGAACTGTCCCAGCACCAGGCCGATGGGGTCGAAGAGCCGGTAGAAGTAGAGCGCCGCGGCCGTGGCTGCGCCGATGGTCACGGCACCCTCGGCGTGGAGCCAGAACCCCACCACCAGCACCGCGGAAAGGCCGATGAGTTCTGCCAGGTTGAGGCGGTTGTAGAAGCGCGTCAGGTAGCCGACGCCGCGGAGTGAATGGCCGATTGTCTCGTTCGAGGCTGCTGCCACCAGGTCGGCGTGCCGGTTGCCGAGCCCCAGGGCCAGGACCGATGGAGAGCCGTGGACCGTCTCGATGATCTGCTCGGTACGGTTGGCTTCGGTGATCCGCACGGTCCGGTAGATGGGGGCGGTCCGCCGCAGGAACCAGCGCAGCGTGAAGACCTGCAGAGGTGCGGCGATCAGCACGGCCACGGCGAAGCGCCAGTCGATCACACCCAGGGCCAGCAGGGTCACCCCAATGGTGAAGGCGGCGCTGGTAAAGGCCGGCAATACCCCGGAGATCGCCTCGCTGACAGCCTCCACGTCTCCGGATACGCGGGCCACGACATCGCCGATGCCCGCCTTCTCCAGTTGGGCCAGCGGTTTCCTGACGGCGGCGGCGAACACTTCCTCGCGCAGCCCGGCAAGGGCCTCCTCGCAGATCCGTGCCAGCAGGTTCTGGCCCAGGATGCCGAGCAAGGCCCCCAGGCCGCCTGCTACCAACAGCCCGATCGCCAGCCAGAGCAAGGACATGACGTCTCCGCCGGTGGCTGCGATGTTCACCATCATGCCCAGGATGGCCGGTGCCGCCAGTCCGCAGCACGACGCCCCGAGCAGTACCAGCACCGTCAGCGTGAGCCGGCCCGGCCGTTGCGCCAGCAACCGCCACATGGCCTTCCGGGTCTCACGGGGCGTGGCAATCGGAAGGATTTCGGTGCTCATGAGCCCACCACCTCGCGGTAGCCGGCCGAGGCAGCGAGCAGTTCGCGGTGCGTGCCGGTTTCGGGCACTTCTCCGTCTCCGCCCATCACCACACGATGGCAAGCGGCCAGCAGGGTGGGACTTGTGGTGACCAATACCAATGCCTTGTCCGGGAAGTTGCGCAGTCCGTCCGCGATCACGGCTTCCGTGGCGGTATCGACGGCGGTGGTGGGGTCATGCAGGACCAGCACCGGCTGTTGCTGGTGCAGCGAGCGGCCAAGCACCAACCGCTGGCGCTGACCACCGGAGAGGCTCTGGCCGTGGCCGGTAAGTACCGTTTCGGCGCCTTCGGGCAGTTGCGAGACAAAATCCCCGACGGCGGCAGCGGCCATGGCGCGTTCCTCCAGTTGGGCATTGGCTACGGAGACGTTCTCACGGACGCTGCCGCGGAACAGGACGCCGTCGTGGCTGTCTGCGAAGACCCTGGCACGGACATGGACCGGGTCCAGGTCGGCAGCGTCAAAGCCGTCGATGGCCACGAGTCCGCGGGGTGCTGGAGTGCGGAAGCCCAGGGTGTCTACAAGCAGCCTCGCCTGCGTACCGTTCGGAAGCACGACGCCCACGATTTCTCCGGCCGAGGCAGTGAAGGGCGGGAACGTGGTATTTCCAGGGCCGGCGCGGAGTTCGAGCAGCGGGGCGCCGTTTGCCGCTGAGCCGGGTGCCGGCGTCGTGCGTTCTACGGGCCCGGGCCGGACGTCCACTGCAGGCACGGCGTCCGGTTCCGCGAGGAGGGTTGCGATGCGAACCGCGGAGGCGCGTTTGCGCGCGATTTCCACGCTGAGGTAGCCGAGGGCGGCCATGGGGCCCTGGACGAACTGCGCCACACCCACAACTGTCACCAATTGGCCCACGGAGATGCTGCCTTGGACAGCGAACCACGCGGCGAAGAAAGCGATGCCGGCCAGGAAGGCGGCGGACAGTGCGGTGCTGGCACCGTTGTAAGCCGATCTGGAACGGACTGCCCGCAACCCTGCCAGCAGGGATGCCCGGCTCGCAGTCCGGTAGCGGGTCACGGCTGCATCCTCGGCACCCAGGCCTTTGAGGGGGCGGGATCCGGTGATGAAGTCCGTTGCCAGGGCGCCGGCGCGGGCTGCTGTTGACTGCTCCACGTCGCTTCGGTCCTCCAGCGGTTTGGTGAGCCGGCGCATGGTCAACAGCATCACGGGGGTTGCCACGAGCACTGCGAGTCCCAACGGAACCGAAATCAGCAGCAGGGTCACAGCCGAGGTCACCACGCCCGCGGTCGCAGCCAGGCCGCCGGCAATGAGCCAGGACAGGCCGGCAACCCTGTCCGCGTCGGAGGAAGCGATGGCAACGATCTCTCCAGGGGCGCGGCGGGCTGCCATGCCGCGGGGGTGCAGGGTCCGCTGGACCACCAACTGCCGGAGGTCGTGCGAGCCGTAGTTGAAGGATCGCTCGGTGGCGAGGGTGCCAAACCGCCACGACAATGCCAGCACGATGAAGACGGCGGCGAGTGCGGCGAGCCACCAGAGGAGGGCGCCGGCGTCGTGCGGGGAAATCGCGTTGTCCACGGCGGCGCCGATGGTTACGGGCACCAGGGCTTCGCTGATCTGGTGCACTGTGAGTCCGGCGCAGCCCACCACCAGCAGCTTCCAGCGGCCGTTGCCAAAGAGTGAGTATTTGAAGAGCCGGGAGGCCGTCCAAGGTGCTGGCTTGTTACGCCCGGGTGGGCAGGACGGAATGGCAGTACGGGAGGGCATGCTTACCATGGTAAGGCTGACCTAACTTCGAGAAGGCCCAATGACCCGCCAAGCTATATCGCATTCCGGACAGCCGCTGGTGCGCGGCGTCTACACGGCATACTTCGACTGCGCCACCCCGGCAACGTGGACTGAACACGTCCACGATACCCATGAGCTGCTCTGGGGTGCCCGCGGCGTCCTCACCGTAGAAGCCGACGGAGGCTTCTTTGCCGTGCCGGCCACACTGGGGCTCTGGATTCCGGCGGGCGTGGTTCATGCAGTGAAGTCCACGGAGGGAACCGGCTTCTGTTGCTCGCACATCGACGCCGATGTGCCTCCTCCACTTGGTGACCGCACTGTTGCGGTCACCGTGCCGGCCGCGGTCCAGGAGCTGCTGCGGCACATGAGCAACTTCGACATGGAACCGGTGATGCGCGAGCGTTCGGAACAGTTGGTGGTGGGACTGCTCGACGTTGTTGACGCGCGGCCCATGTTGTTGCCGATGCCCTCGGATCCCCGCTTGGAACGCATTGCCCGCGAATTGTTGGACAACCCGGCACTGGATCGATCGCTGGAAGAGTGGAGCGTGGAAGTTGCCATCAGTGTCCGCAACCTTTCCCGCCTGTTCCACAAGGAAACCGGCATGACGTTCGCTCAGTGGCGCATCCATGCCCGCGTCCGGGTGGCCTTGGGTTTGCTGGCGGCCGGTTATCCGGTTTCGTCGGTCAGCAGGAGGGTGGGTTACAACAACCCGAGCGCCTTCGTCCAGGTGTTCCGCAAGGTGATGGGCCACACGCCCGGGTGGTACGTGTCCTCGCTTAAGGCCGGAAACCACCACTCTTTGGCCGGTTCCGAATAGAATCCGCCGATTTTCGGCCCTCTTCGTTGTTAGGGTAGGTATACCTAACTTCGGTAGCCGCCATGAGCCCCTCAACGGGTCGCGGCGCCAACGGGAGCTTCCCCAACTCCCCTGAGAATCAAGAGGACCGCAGTGATTTCACGCACTAAAACCATGTCCGCCGCCGTCGCGGCCCTGGCATCCGCAGCTCTCCTTCTGAGCGGCTGCGCCACCACCGATGCCAGCGCCACCGCCAAATCGGAGACCCGCACCGTCACCAGCGAGGTCAAAGAGCTGAGCATCCCCGCGGAGCCCAAGAAGGCCCTTGGCATGTACACCACGGACCTGGACATGCTCATCACCCTTGGCATTCCGCTGGCAAGCCAGCAACCCATCCGTGACAGCGGCTACTCGGGCTTCCCGTACTTCTTCGACCAGAAGGCGCTGGAAGGAATCACGCCGTTCACCAACTATCCGGAGTTCAACTTCGAGGCCATCCTCAAAGCGCAGCCGGACGTCATCCTGAACGGCCTGGGTTACGAAAAGGAGCTTGACGGCAAGCTCTCCGACATCGCTCCGACCTACACCTTCAACGGATTCGACGGCAGCGATTGGCGCACCAAGTTCAAGACCGTGGCCGAGGCCTTCGGCAAGACCGAGCAGTACCAGGCCTGGATGGACAAGTACCAGGCCAAGGTTGAAGACGTGAAGAAGCGCCTGGCCGAGGCCGGCAAGAGCAACATGGTGATTGGCCCCGTGGACTACTACGAGGACCAGGTAACTGTCAGCTGCTACGGGACGCCGTGCCTGGTCATCAAGGACCTGGGCCTGAAGGTTTCCCCGCTTGCCGACGGTGAAGGCGCCAAGCTCAGCGCCGAGCAGCTCGAGCAGCTCAGCGGAATCGACGCCATCATCACCACCGAGGTCCCCGAGAAGGACGGCGCCAACCCCGATGCCTTCGCTCCGCTGGCCAACAACAAGCTGTGGACCTCGCTGCCCTTCGTGGCCAACAAGCAGATCCACACCTACGACCTCGAAATGATCTACGGTTCGCCGAGCGGCCAGTACGCCCTGCTGGAGAAGTTCGAAAAGGCGCTCCTGTCATGATGAGCATCTACCGCGCCGAGGTTATTTCCACGCGCCTGCTGACTCCCGGAATGATCCGGATCACCTTCGGCGGTCCCGGGCTTGCAGGCTTTGAAACCACGGGTGTCGGCGACGAATACCTTCGCGTGTTCCTGCCGGACCCGGGCCAGCATGAAGCACGGCTGCCCATTTCCACGGGAGACTCCTGGGACTGGGTGGAGGGCGTCGAGCCGTCCGCCATGCGGACCTACACTGTTCGCTCTGTGGATCCCGTTGCCGGCACGGTAGACATCGACTTCGTCGTTCACGACGGCGGACTGGCAGCTTCCTGGGCGCAACGCGCCCAGGCGGGTGACGTCGTCGGGCTTAACTCGCCCACCGGACTGTACGAACCGCCGGCCGAACTGCAGTGGCAGATCCTGCTGGCCGACGCCACCGGCCTTCCCGCCGTTGCGCGACTCGTGGAGCAGACGCCGCCGGGTGTCCGTACCCGGGTCCTGATCGAAGTCGAGGATCCCTCGCACCAGCAGGAGCTGAACCTCGGCGCCGGAACCGAAGTGGCCTGGATCTACGGCGGGAACGGCCACAGCCAGTCCCGCTTGGACGAGGTCTTGCGGTCAATGGAGTTCCCTGGCGGCACCGGCTACATCTGGGTGGCCGGCGAGACCAAGGTACTGCGCGGTATCCGCAAATACCTGCGCCACGACAAGAAGCTCAGCCTTGGCTCGTACAAACTCATCGGCTACTGGACGGACAAGAGCGAAGCCTGGGAAGAGCGTTGGGAAAACCTCGACGCCGAAACCCGCCTGTGGTTCGACGAACTGTGGTCCGACGAAAAGCGGGATCGCGAGGAGATCGTGGACCTGCAGGACGCCAAGTTCGAATTGCTGGGCCTCTAAATGGCATCCGAAACCATGGCGCCGCGTTCTGCTGCACCTCAAGTGCAGGACGCGGCGCCGGTTTCTGCCACGGACGCACGCCCGGCAGGCCTGGTGGCAGTGAACCGCTACCGGCTGCTGGGACTGCTCTCAGCGGTAGCGGTCCTGGTCCTGGTCTTGTGGCTGAGCCTCGTTGTCGGATCCAAAGACGTTGCCCTGGGCAGCCTTTGGCCCGCCATCACTGCCTACGACGGTTCGCCTGAGCACGTGATCATCCACGATCTCCGCCTGCCCCGAACGGTAACGGGCTTGGTTGTGGGCATCGCGCTGGGCCTGTCCGGGGCCCTCATCCAGGCCCTGACACGCAACCCGTTGGCGGACCCCGGCATCCTGGGCGTCAACGCGGGCGCAGGCTTCTTCGTAGTCCTGGGCGTGGCACTGTTCGGAGTCACCAGGATCCAGGAGTACATCTGGTTCTCATTTGCCGGTGCCGTGGTGGCAACCGTGGCCGTGTACTTCATCGGATCACGGGGGAGGGGCGGAGCAACTCCGCTCCGGCTTACCTTGGCCGGCGTTGCCCTCGGGGCAGTCCTGGGCGGCATTTCGTCCGGCATCACGCTCCTTCGTCCTTCCGTCTTCGACAGCATGCGCAGCTGGAGCGCCGGCACCCTGAGCAACCGGACTTGGGAGATCTTCTCCACCGTGGCTCCGTTCATCGTCGTTGGAACGGTCATCGCCCTCTGCCTGGCCCGGCCACTCAATGCCGTTGCCATGGGCGATGACACAGCCCGCTCGCTGGGCGCCAACATTGGCCGGACCCGCACCTGGACCATCATCGCCGTGACACTCCTCTGCGGAGCCGCAACAGCGGCAGCCGGCCCCATTGGTTTCGTGGGACTCATGATTCCGCACGTCGCCCGCTGGATCGTGGGGCCGGACCAACGCTGGATCCTGGCCTACACCCTGGTGCTCTCGCCCGTGCTCCTCCTTGTGTCCGACATCGTGGGGCGCATCGTTCTCCGCCCCGGCGAAATGCAGGTAGGAATCATCACCGCATTCGTTGGCGCACCCGTCCTCATCTGGCTCATTCGACGCCGGAAAGTGAGCACCCTGTGACTTCTGTTGACCAGGCGCCATCCATCGACTTCGGCCGGCGGACCCTCGCCGTCCGTCGGTTCGGCGGGCGAATCTCACTTCGCATCGACGTCCGCACCCTGGTTGTCACCGCCGTCCTCGTAGCCGCCGCCCTGGCGCTCGCCGTCGTCGCCCTTGGCCTTGGCGAGTTCAGCATCGCGGTACCGGACGTTGTTTCGGCGCTGCTGGGCCAGTCCAGCGGTGCCGTGCACATGGTGGTGGTGGAGTGGAGGTTGCCCCGCGTCCTCCTGGCCCTGTTATTGGGGGCGGCCATGGGGGTCAGCGGGGCAATCTTCCAATCATTGACCCGCAATGCCTTGGGCAGCCCGGACGTGATCGGCTTCAACACGGGCGCCTACACTGGCGCACTGGTGGTCATCCTCCTGATGGGCGGCGGCTACTACGCGGTCTCCGCAGGTGCGCTGGTGGGCGGCTTGGCCACCGCCGCGCTGGTCTACCTGTTCGCCTACAAGAAGGGCATCCAAGGGTTCCGGCTCATTATTGCCGGCATCGCCGTGAGTGCCATGCTCGCGTCGGTGAACACCTTCATGATCCTCAAGGCGTCCTTGGAACAGGCCATGTCCGCAGCCGTGTGGGGTGCGGGGTCCCTGAACAAGGTTTCGTGGGAACAGATACCGCCCGTTGTGGCGATCTTTGCCGTGTTGCTGGCTGTGCTCTCCTTGTACGGCAGGCGGCTGGGACTGCTCGAAATGGGCGACGACGCCGCCCGCGCCTTGGGCGTTCGGCTGGAAGGTTCGCGGCTGGTCCTCGCGGTTGTGGGGGTGGCTTTGACGGCCATGGTCACCGCCGCGGCGGGGCCGATCGCGTTTGTTTCCTTGGCTGCGCCGCAACTGGCACGCCGTCTGACCCGGTCCGCTTCCGTGGGAATGGTTCCGTCGGCCGCCATGGGGGCTTTCCTTTTGGTGGCCAGCGACATCGTGGCGCAGAACCTTTTCGCGCCCATCCAACTGCCCGTGGGAGTGGTGACCGTCAGCATCGGCGGCTGCTACCTCGTGTGGCTCCTTGCCCGTGAGGTGAAGCGGCAATGAGTGAAGAATTGAAGGAGATTGCAATGACTGATGTGTTGGTTGAACCGGTTTCTGTTCCTGGTTCGGCGCCGGGTGCCCGTCTCTCTGGTTCGCGCCTCAGCGCCGAGGGTGTGAGCCTTGGCTACGCTGGCCGCACGGTGTCCCAGGCACTTGACGTGCGCATTCCTGATGGCGAATTCACGGTCATCGTGGGCCCGAACGCGTGCGGCAAATCGACGTTGTTGCGGGCGCTGTCCCGGCTGCTGGAGCCGACGTCGGGGTCCGTCCTCCTGGATGGCAAAAGCATCTCGTCCTATGGGGCCAAGGAAGTCGCCCGCAGGCTCGGGTTGTTGCCGCAGACTTCCATCGCGCCGGACGGGATCACCGTGGCCGACCTTGTTGCCCGTGGCCGGTACCCGCACCAGAAGTTGTTGCGCCAGTGGTCCGAGGCTGACGAAGCAGCGGTTGTGGCAGCCTTGGAAGCCACCAACGTTGCCGGGCTGTCCGGGCGCCTGGTGGACGAACTCTCCGGCGGGCAGCGGCAACGGGTGTGGGTGGCCATGGTCCTTGCCCAGCAAACCCCGCTGCTCCTGTTGGATGAGCCCACCACGTTCCTGGACATCGCGCACCAGATCGAGCTCCTCGAGTTGTTCCGGCGCCTCAATGGCGAAGGCAACACCCTCGTCGCCGTGCTCCACGACCTCAACCACGCCTGCCGCTATGCCACGCACCTTATTGCCATGAAGGACGGCGCGGTGGTGGCCGAGGGCCGGCCTGCAGATGTGGTCACCGCCGAGTTGGTGGAGCACGTGTTCGGCCTGCCGTGCATCGTAATCGACGACCCCGTGAGCCACACACCGCTGGTGATCCCGCTGGGGTCCTGATTCCCTCGCGAGTTGGCAGTTGATGACAATGTTCCCGAGCAACATTGTCATTAACTGCCAACTCGGCGCCGGGCTCCGGGGACGGACAGCTGGGCCGACGCCCCCGGAGGTGGTCGCTACAGACCCGTCGTGCTCACGCCATACTCAGCTTGTTCCGGGGTATAGCCCTCGTAAAGTAGCTGCTCCACCAAACCGGAACGCGAGAAGGATGTGTACTTCAGGTAGCTCTCGGCAGACTTGGCTGCCTGTTCGTTCCAGTCGACTTTCACGCGATCCACTGCCCACGTCGCATCCTCGGTTGAGTACTTCTCGTACTCCAGTTGCTCGATCAGGCCACTTCTCGAGAAGGCGCTGAACTTAAGGTAGCTCCCGGCTTCCCGTAGAGCATTCTGCTGGCTGACGGTTCCGGCCGCTGCCTTGGCAGCAGCGTCGGCTGCGGCTTTTGCGGCAGCGTCCGCGTCTGCCTTGGCCTTTGCGGCGGCGTCGGCGTCGGCCTTTGCTTTGGCAGCCACTTCAGCGTCGGCAGCAGTTTTGGCGGCGGCGTCGGCGTCGGCCTTTGCCTTCGCGGCCACCTCGGCCGCAGAGGTTGTAGAGGCCTGCGTTGAGGGCTCAGCTGCTGAAGCCGTTGCGGATTCCTTGGACGTGGACACCACGGGAGCAGACGAGGTGGCAGATCCAACGCGGGTGGCATTGAAGATAATGCTCAGGAGGACGAAAACGCCCGTGACAATCAACGCCACTTTCTTGTGCTGTTGGTAGCCCTCAAGCGGCAGGCCCTGCTTATCCCGGGTTTGGTTCGCGAGTACCAGGATGAGGTCGATGAGAGCCCATATGCCCAGGCCGCCGATGGTAAAAAGCTTGAGCAGTCCGGTTCCCACCTTGCCAAGGTAGAACCGATCGACGCCCAGCACGCCGAGGAGTAGGGACAGTAACCATGTAACGAGAAACGACTTGCTGCTCTGCGGTGGCGGCCCATAGCCCGGGGCCGGGGGATAGGGCGCGTAATTGGGGACTTGGCTCATGAGAGTCCTTTCAGAGGACACCTGACCGACGTGCGATGCGAAGCGTGCGGGGAGGGTGCGATAACTGGACGCCTGTTGAGGAAAAGGCGTCGATCGCAAGTGCGGCAAACCGCGCACGGTACGTTGCGAACAACATGATCACTTCCCCCCAAAAAGCGCGCGGGCGGCAATGCCCGTAGGGGGATGCTACACGGTGGCTAAGGGAATGGAGCTAAAGCCCAGCAGAGGCGTCTAAAGGTTTCTGGAATGTGTCAGTTGCCAGCACTGCACCCGATAGTCTGCTTCGCATGGCTCTTGAACTGTGCGTGCTGCTGTGGGCGTCAGAAGGCAATGAAGAAGCACTGTCGCGATACGAGGACACTGTGCTGGCGCTCGTTCCGAAGCATGGCGGCAAGGTGGTGAGTCGGGTACGGAGCCGGAGCCAAGGCGACGGGCCGCTGGAAGTCCAGGTGATTCACATGCCTGACGAGTCCACGTTGCAGGCCTACATGCAGGATCCGGAGCGTCTGGCGTTGACGGACGTGCATAGCGAAGCAGTTGCGCGAACGGAACTCTTGACGGTCGAAACCATCGTTTAGACAGGCGCAGCTCAATCCGCCCCAAGCAGCTCCTCCCGCCGGTTCTCCGTCTCCTCGCGCAAAGCCTGCACGACGGCGGCTACCGCAGGGCGGCGCATGGAGTCGGGGCGGAGGACCATCCAGTAGGGGAGCAGCTCGGCGAAGTCCGATGGCAGCAGCCGCACCAGATCCGCATGCCGATCGGCCATGAAGCAGGGCAGGAATCCGATGCCGGCCCCGGCCCGGGTGGCCTCGACGTGAACGAACACATTGGTTGAGCTCAAACCGTCACGCATGGACGGGACCAGCCTGCGGGGTGCGTCGAGGTCGTCCACTTGAAGCATTGAGTCCACGAAGTAGACCAGTTGATGTTGCGTAAGTTCCTCGATGCTGGAAGGCGTCCCGTTGTCTTTCAAATAGGCACGGGACGCGTACATTCCCAACCGGTACTCGCCGAGTCTTATGGCTTCAGCCCGGTGTACTTGCGGTGTTCCCACCACCACTTCTATGTCCAAACCGGACCGTTGCTGCAGCGCCCGCCGGGTCACGGTGACGATCTCCACGCTGAGCCCGGGGTGCCGGCGTCGCAGCTTGGCCACGGCGGGTGCCGCAACATAGGCGCTGAAACCGTCAGTTGCAGTCATGCGCACGACGCCGGCAATGGGGTCGGGTGCGTGGTCGCTCGGTCCCAGCGCGCCCACCGCCGCTTCGATTCGTTCCGCGACCAGTACGGCGTCCGCGCCGAGTTCCGTCACTTCCCAACCGCCCGCCGCGCGTGCCAGGACCCGCCCGCCGAGTGCCTTCTCCAGCGCCGCTATCCTGCGCGAGACCGTGGTGTGGTTCAGGCCCAAGGCCTGTGCCGCCGTCGTGAATTTTCCTGAACGTGAGACGGCGAGGAGGATGAGCAGGTCGTCGGGGTTAGGCTTCATATCTGCAATTCTGCACATACTCGGTGCCTCTTTGGTCATTGAGGTGTGGAGAATCTGCAGCAATACTCAGTGGAGCATTCCGTGGTGTGGATCACATCACGTATCACAAGGGTCAAAGAGGACACTGAGGAGATGGACATGAGCGTAGAGCAACGCTCTGCAGCAAAGCCCGGAAGCGAATCCGGCAAAGGTTCCGGCCTGAAGAAGATCGTCGCCGCCTCGATGGTGGGCACGGTGGTGGAATGGTACGAGTTCTTCCTGTACGCCACCGCCGCCACCCTGGTGTTCGGCAAGTACTTCTTCCCGAGCACCGGCAACGAGCTGGACGGCATTATCCAGGCGTTCCTGACGTATGCCGTGGGCTTCGTTGCCCGGCCGCTGGGCGGAATCGTGTTCGGCCAGATCGGCGACAAACTCGGCCGCAAGCCCACCCTGCAGTTGACCATCGTGATCGTGGGCGTCTCCACGTTCCTCATGGGCTGCCTCCCCGGCTTCATGGACGTCGGCTACTGGGCGCCGGCCATGCTGGTGGCACTGCGCTTCATCCAGGGCTTCGCGCTGGGTGGCGAATGGGGCGGCGCTGTTTTGCTGGTCGCCGAGCACAGCCCCAACAAGTCCCGCGGCTTCTGGTCATCATGGCCGCAAGCAGCAGTACCGGTGGGCAACCTCCTGGCCACCTTGGTCCTGTTCGTCATGTCCACCGTCCTCAGCAGCGAAGCCTTCCTCGGCTGGGGCTGGCGGGTCGCGTTCTGGCTGTCCGCCGTGATCGTCTTCGTCGGCTACTACATCCGCACCCACGTCACCGAAGCCCCCATCTTCCTGGAAGCCAAAGCGCAGGTGGAGGAATCCAAAGCCATCAGCTACGGCGTGGGCGAAGTGATCCGCAAGTACCCCAAGGGCATCCTCCAGGCAATGGGCCTGCGCTTCGCCGAGAACATCATGTACTACCTCGTGGTGAGCTTCGCGATCGTCTACCTCAAGAGCGTCCACAAGTACGACACGTCTTCGCTCCTGCTGGCACTCCTGATCGCCCACGTCATCCACTTCCTGGTCATCCCGCAGGTCGGCAGGCTCGTGGACTCCTGGGGACGCAAACCCGTGTACCTGGTAGGTGCCATCACCGGTGCAACCTGGCCGTTCTTCGCCTTCCCCATGTTCGACACCCGGAACGCAGTGGTGATCGTGCTCGCCGTCACCATCGGCCTCTGCCTGCACGCCTTCATGTACGCCGGGCAGCCTGCCATTATGTCCGAGCTCTTCCCCACCCGCATGCGTTACTCGGGCGTTTCGCTCGGCTCGCAGGTCACGTCCATCTTCGCGGGCTCACTCGCACCGCTGCTGGCAACCCAGTGGCTCAAGGACACCGGATCCTGGGTTCCCACGGCGATCTACCTTGTAGTGGCCTGCGCCATCACCACCGTCGCCGTCGTTTCGCTGAAGGAAACCAAGGGCATCGCGCTCCAAGAGGTGGACGAAGCCGACGCCATCAAGCACGGACTGGCTACTTCTTCGGCTGCGAAAGGCTAGATCCATGGACAACTCCTTGAACGGACGCAAGGCTCTCGTGACCGGCGGTGCGAGCGGAATCGGGGCAGCCTGTGCCCGGGCGCTCGCCGCCCGCGGGGCGAAAGTAGTAGTGGCCGACGTCGATGCCTCCGGAGCTGCGGCGCTCGCCGACGAGCTGGGCGGCACAGCCTGGGCGGTTGACCTGTTGGACGTCGACGCCCTGGCAACTCTGAGCCTCGACTGCGACATCCTGGTCAACAACGCCGGGATCCAGAAAGTTGCGCCGATCGAGGAGTTCGAACCCGCGGAGTTCCGTAGGATCCTGGCCCTGATGCTGGAGGCCCCGTTCCTCCTCATCAGGGCCGCCCTCCCGCACATGTACGCCAACGGGTTCGGCCGGATCATCAATATCTCCTCGGTCCACGGACTCCGGGCCTCGGCGTACAAGAGCGCGTACGTCTCCGCCAAGCATGGTCTCGAGGGGCTGAGCAAGGTCACTGCCTTGGAGGGTGGCGAGCACGGGGTTACCTCCAACTGCATCAACCCCGGGTACGTCCGCACGCCGTTGGTGGAGAAACAGATCGCCGACCAAGCCCGGCTCCACGGCATCCCCGAGGCCGAGGTCCTGGCCAAAGTGATGCTGACGGAGTCCGCTGTGAAGCGCCTGGTGGAGGTGGAGGAAGTCGCGTCGTTGGCAGCGTGGATGGCCTCCGACGACGCCGGCATGGTCACCGGCGCGAGCTACACCATGGACGGCGGCTGGTCGGCCCGGTAACCCCCCCGCGAGTTGGCAGTTAATGGCAATGTTCCGCGCGAACATTGCCATTAACTGCAGTCTCGGCGCGAGAAAATCAGACCGTCTCGTCCACCAGCTCCGCCCGGCGCAGGCCACCTCCACGCACCCACAGCTTGTACGCCACGAACAGCAGCACCAGCCAGGTTCCGCCTACGTACAAAGCAACGCGCGTGTCCTCGAAGACGCCCAGGATCACGATGACCATCGCCATGAAGGCCATGGTCAGGACGGACGCAGCGGGCCAGAGCGGCGAACCGAATTCCGACGCCGGCAGGCCCTTGCGCTTGATTTCCCGCTTCATCGCGACATGCGAGGCCAGGATCATCACCCAGACCCACACGGTGGCAAACGTGGCGATCGATGCGATGAGCACGAACACGTCCTCGGGAATGACAGCATTCAACACGACGCCCACCAGCAGGATCCCGCCCATCATCACCACGGTCATCCACGGAACCCCATGCCGTGAGATCTTGCCGAAGCTCCTGGGCGCGTGCCCCTGCTGGGCCAAGCCAAACAGGATGCGGCCGGCACCGAAGATGTCGCTGTTGATCGCGGAGAGCGCGGCCGTGATGACCACGGCATTAAGGATGTGGGGTGCGGCAGGGATGCCCAGCCCGTCAAAAATCTGCACGAACGGACTGCCGCTGCTGCCGATTTCGTTCCACGGGAAGATGCTCATCAACACGCCCAGGGTCAGTACGTAGAACAGCAGGACGCGGACCGGCACAGTGTTCACGGCTTGCGGGATGACCTTCTTGGGGTCGGCCGCTTCGCCAGCAGTGATACCAATCGTTTCGATCCCGCCGAAAGCAAACATCACGACGGCGAACGCGGCCAGGAGCCCCTCGAAACCGTTCGGGAACAAACCGCCGTGGTTGACCAGGTTCCCCAGTCCCGGTGCCACGCCACCGCCGTCGCCCGTTTGGAAGCCGAACACGACGATAGCCGCGCCGCCGACGATCATGGCAATAATCGCCACCACCTTGATCAGCGAGAACCAGAACTCCAGTTCGCCGAAGACCTTCACGCTCAACAGGTTCATGGCCCCCAGGAACAGGATGATCGCCAGTACCCAGATCCATCTGTCCACCTGCGGGAACCAGAAGCCCATATAGATACTGAAGGCCGTGACGTCGGCGATGGCTACGATCGCCATCTCGAACACGTAGGTCCACCCGGTGACGAAACCGGCGAACGGGCCAAGGTAACGGCTGGCGTACTGCCCGAAGGAGCCGGACACGGGGTGTCGGACGGCCATTTCGCCAAGCGCCCGCATCACCATGAACACGGCCGCGCCGCCGATGATGTAGGCCAACAGGACCGCCGGGCCGGCCTTCTGGATGGCAGAGGCGGAACCGTAGAACAGTCCCGTACCGATCGCGGATCCAAGGGCCATGAAGCGGATATGACGGACGTTGAGGCCTCGGCTAAGCGCCGTACCGGCGGCCTGGAGGACAGTGTCCGTCGCGGCCAGCTTGGTTTGTTGCATGGTAAAACCTTCTCGTCTTTGGGAGGGGATCGCTATCCAGCAGATCACTTTTGAACGTCTTGTGATCGGTCTCACGGGGGTTTGGTGTCTTTGATCGCAGACAGTGCCGCGACGGGTCATCCCGAGAAGTCAAAGTAAGGGTTTCCTGTCGGATATGATGACCGCGGAAAGCACATCAAACCGGTCAGGCATCCCTCGCTTCCAGCGCCGCCCCCATTGAATTCTGTGCTGCCGCCACATCCTGACTTGGGGGACTCTTGATCCGTTCGTTCCGTCGTTCGCGACGCCGTTTGACCGCTGTTCTGGTTGCTGTTGTGGCCGGGGCTTCTTTGCTTTTCGCGGCTCCCGCGCAGGCACATGAGATCCCGGGTTTCGAAATCCCGGATGCTTCGCAGGCTCCGGTGCCGTTCGTGGAGCGCGCAGTCGATGAAGCCGGGGTGTTCGAGTTGTGGAGGAATGGTGGTCCGGCAACCCGCGCCGCGGCCGGGACTGCAGTTGTGGGTGGGCCGGAAGCAATTCAGGCATTCCTCGACGGCGGACAGGACCTCCCGCTGGCCACGGACCGGAAGCAACTGGTCACCGACCTGACGACGCGGGGGAGTGCGCATGTGCGGTCGTCGGCGCAGACGGCTCTTGCCTCCGATGCTGCCACTGTCGCCTTCTTGTCTGAAGGGTGGGCCGGCACCTGGAAGGGTGATCTCCGCACGGCCGCTACGTTTTTCACTGAAATGGAGGATCCAGAGATCAGAGCTGCCGCGTCCAACAGCGTGGACGCTGGCGAGGAAGCCATTGAAGAGTTCGTGCTGACGGGTTGGCGTGAGATCGCCGAGCGTCAGGACCGTCAGTCTGCGTTCCAATTGTTCGGCTCCCCTGTCCCTGGCGTTGCGGCAGGCGCAAAGACCGCAGTCGCGAGCGACGACGCGGAAACCGTCGCCGCTTTCCTTCGCTACGGGCAGGTTGTCGCCGCAGCACGCGATGCTGAAGGCAAGGCCATCGCTCAGCTGCTACAGCAGGTCAAGGACGACATCAACGCCAATCCGGGCGACCCCGCAGACGTCGCGCAGCGGGCGAGCACCGCCGTCGAGCAGGCCCGAAGCACGGCGGCGGCCGCCAGGACGACGGACTCGGAGCGACTCGCTGCTGAGAGGAACTTCAGGGCAGCACAGGCTTCGCCAAGGCAGGTAATCGACGGCGTTGAACTGGCTGCAGCGAAGATCGCGGCCAAGGCCTATTGGAAAGCCGCCGAGGAGCTCCCCGCCCTGTTGTCCACGCTCACCACGCCTGGAGCCGATCTCGATGCGTCGATCAGGGACGCCCGCCAGGCCACGCTTGATCTGGCGCTGACTGGTACGCCCGAGGTTCGGAAGGCAGCCGAGGCCGCCCTCATTAGCGGCGACGCTGGAGTGAAGTCCTTCATCGCCAACGGCTATGCCGATGCCGTCGAACGGGACGACACCAAACCTTCCGCGTTCGCAGGGGACAACCAACGCGTTTACCAGGCCAAGGCACAGGGCGGAAAGTACGTAGTGCAAGCCGCCGAAGCCGCCCTCCGATCCAATAACCACGCCGAAGTACGGTATTTCCTGGAGTACGGTTTGGACGCCGCGCAGCATCTGGACAACTCCATTTTGGCGTACAGCCTCCTGGACCCGGCGGGACCGGAGCAGCAGGTGGCAGCAAGTGTCGCCCTGGACGGCAGCCGTGCCGACCTCCAAGCATTCGCCACGTCCGGGCAGTTTGCCGCTTCAGGGCGGGACGCGGCAACGGCCAAGCACGTCGTCGGGATTGACGCCATGATCGGCGAACTGGCCGGCTTGGCGGACAAAGCAGCTCTCGACGCCGGCAAGGCCGCTGACGCTGCAAAGGCCGCTGACGCTGCAAAGGCGGCGGAAGCTGCCCGCGCCGCGGAGGCCGCCCGCCAGGCCAATGCCGGCCGTGTTGACTCGTCCCTGCAGTCTTCACAGCAGTCTTCACACCAGTCCGGAACCGGAGTAGCCCCGATCATCATTCCGTGGCCGCGTGAGTCTGTTCCCGCCGTCGAGCTGTCCGAGACCGAAACCGGAACGGAAACCGAAGCCGCCACGGGGACTCCAACCATCACGGTCCCGCAGGCAGGATCGGCACCCCTGGTTACGCCCTCAGTGGATCAACAGTCGCAAGAGGCGGCCGCTCCGCTGACCGCTTCCTCGGCTGGCCCGAACGGCTGGACGATCGGCCTGATCGTGGCCCTGGTCCTGGCTGCGGCCGGAGCGATCACGGTTGTCCTCCGCCGGAAGGGTGCTGCGCCTGCCGAGAAGGCCAAGGCCTAACCGAGCACTTAAAACCCACGACCGCGGACGCCACCACTCAGGCGTCCGCGGTCATGAAGGGGCTATTTCACGTCGGTAGTACCGCACCATTCTGCGATGAACAGTGCCATGGTCTTGGTGACTTTGCGCAGGGACTCGATGCTGACACGTTCGTCGTAGCCGTGGATTTCCTCGGTCCGCGGGCCGTAGACCAGGGTTGGCAGCCCGGAGTAGAGGACGAAGAGCCGCGAATCGATGTAGCCCGGGGTGGTGAACGATTCCAGCGATGATCCGAAGACCGTCTGGTGGTGTTCGCCCAGGACGCGCTCGGCGTCTGTTCCTTCTTCGTAGACGGCACCTTCGGCGTAGAAGCCCGTCCGTTCGGCTTTGACGTAGGCGTCCTCGGAGGACAGGGCTGCCTCCGCGATCTTGAGATGGTGCTGGATCTGCTCCCAGGCTTCGTCCGCCGTCACGCCCGGATAGAGGGCGGCCCGCAGGTCGAATTCGCACCACGCCGGGACGCTGGAAGGCCAGTCGCCACCAGTGATCTGGCCGATGTTGAAGTTGATCGGGTGGTCCAGATGCTCAAAGTAGCGGTGGTTCCCGCGTTCGGCGTTCCATTCCGCTTCGAGGACCCGGAGCTGCTTGACGACGTCGATCGCGGCATCGATGGCATTGAAGCCGGTGGTCATCTGGCGGACGTGGGTGGGCTTGCCGCCCACGCGGATCTTGGCCCAAATGACGCCGACGTTCGCCCGGACCAGCATGTCCTCTTCCGGCTCGGGGATGAGTACGGCCTCTGCCGTGTAGCCACGCTGGATGGCCGACAGCGTTCCGTTGCCGGTGCTTTCCTCCTCCACCACGGACTGGAAGTAAAGGGGCGCCGCCAACTCCAGGCCGGCGTCGCGGATGGCATCGATGGCGTAGAGACCGGCCACCAGGCCCGCCTTCATGTCGCCGCATCCACGGCCGTAGAGCCAACCGTCCTCCATATGCGGTTCCCACGGTGAACGCGACCATTGCTCTTGGGGCCCCACTGGGACGACGTCGATGTGGCCGTTGAGGATGAGGGACCGGCCTGTTGTTTCCGCAGGTTGATACGTGCCCACCACGTTGGTCATGCCTTGGTAGGGGACGTTGATGAACCCGGCTCCGGGGTGCTGGCTGATGGTTTCGGGGTCGAGCTCCCAGCGGTCGATGGCGAAGCCGCGGGTGCTCAGGGCGTCTTCCATGAGGTCCTGGGCTGATTCTTCCTGCGTCCGCAATGAAGGGTGGCGGATGAGGTCTCCGGTGAAGCTGAGTTGCTTGTCGAAGTTTTCGTCGACGGCTTTGACGATCGAATCGATCTGTGGCTGGGAGAGCATGGTTGTCCTTTGGTGATGGGGTTAGTCGATAGGGGCGAGCCGGCGGGCCAGGAGGCCTCCGGCCGCGGTGATGGCTGCGATGGTGAACAGGACCAGCGACGGTGCCCATGACTGGCCGCCGGCAGCTTCCAACGCTGCGAGGGAGAGGAACGGCATGAACCCGGACAAGGCGCCCGCGATGTTGTAGCCGAGGGAGACACCGGAGTAGCGCAGGCTTGCCGGGAACAGATCGGCCAAAGCGGACCCTGTGCCGGCATAGCCCACGGTCATCATGACGATTCCGAGCACCACGGCAAGGACGACGGCGGCAGGCGCTTTGGTGTCCAAGAGCCAGAACACGGGGAACGCGGCAATGGCGGTTGCCGCCCCGCCCAGGAAGACCATGTACGCCGCACCCTTTTTCACGGCCATCTTTCCGGCGATGACGGTGACGACGATCTGGAGGGCGGAAGCGATCAGCGTGGCGTTGACCATCAGTCCGCGGTCCAGCTTGAGGGTTCCCACGCCGTAGCTGATGGCAAAGGTGGTGATCATGTAGAAGCCGCCCACAGCCAGGAACGCGCACATCACGGCAATGACCAGGCGTCCGCCGGTCCGCTTGAAGACCTCGAACGTGGGGACCTTGGCGCGGTCTTCGTGGGCTACAAGTTCGGCGAAGACAGGCGACTCTTCCAATTTCACGCGGAGATACAGGGCTACCAGCAGGAGCGGGAACGCCGCCAGGAACGGCAGTCTCCAACCCCAGGCGTCGAATTGGTCGGCCGGAAGCAGCAGCACCAGGGCAAAAGCACCCGAGGACAACAGCGTTCCCACGGGTGAACCGATCTGAATGAGGGCGGCGTACCAAGCGCGGGTCTTTTTCGGCGCGTGTTCGATCGCGATGGTCATGGCACCTCCCCATTCGCCTCCAACGGCCAGTCCTTGGACGAGGCGAAGGACTGCCAGGGCGATGGGTGCGGCGAGGCCGACTTCGCTGAAGGTCGGCAAGACGCCGATGAGGCCGGTGGCCACACCGATGGCCACGATGGTTGTCAGCAGCGCCGGGCGGCGTCCGTAGCGGTCGCCGACGTAACCAAATACTGCAGCGCCCAGGGGACGCGCCAGGAATCCGACGCCGAAGGTTGCGAAAGCCGCCAGCGTCGCCGCTTGCGGGTCCAGACTCGTGAAGAAGAGCCTGTTGAAGACCAAAGCGGCCGCCGTGCCGAAGAGGAAGTAGTCGTACCATTCCAGGGCGGTGCCCACGAAGGCAGCGAGGGTGACGCGCCGCGCCTCCCGTGGGCTCAGGTGATGGTTCTCGACGTCCGGGGCCCGTTGGGCATTCTCAGTCATGTCAGATCCTCCGTTGATGTGCAGATGCTTATGGGGAGTTGGATGCCGGTCCGCGTTTGCTGCGTCATTGGGCTCGCGTCCCGGGCTTTCCTGTCCTTCAAGTAGATACGAGAAGCGGGGTGGTGCACTAGGTACGGAGGCTCCCAGTTGGGCGTGCGTAGGATGTGCATATGCACACTGCCAATACCTTTGAGGAGCCTGTGCTTCCGGAACTGGCCGAGCTGGTGTCATGGTGCCTGGAACACCTCGACAGCTTGGCCGAAGGCTATCTGGTCCAATTGCGCTCCATCGACGGCTACGCCGATCTGGACATACCGCCGGCGGACCTCCAAGCGACCACCGCCGACGCTTTGGAACTGATCCTGCGCAAAGCCGCGGGCATGCCGGTCACCAGCCATCTTCTGGGCGTTTCGGAGGCGATCGGCCGACGTCGGGCCACCCAGGGAGTTCCCTTGGAGCTGCTCCTGCAAGCGGTTCGCATGGTGTTCCGGCTCTTGTGGACCACACTCCAGTCGCAGGCCACGCCCCCGCAACGGGAGGCCCTGGACCGCTCGGCCGTTCAACTGTGGGAAGCGATTGAGTTCCACACGGTGCGCGTGCACGCGGGCTATTTGGCCGAGGTGTCGAGGATCCACCGCGAAAGGGAAACTGAGATATCGGTGATCCTGAGCGGCTTCCTGGAAAAGGACCGGCCGGAACCTGCCAGGGTGATGCATGTGGCCCGGACCCTGGGCCTTCCGCACGATCGTCCTTTCCTGGTGATGGCTGTGGCGCTGAACCAACTGGCGGACGTGAGGACCCGGGTGTCGAAGGCCGGCGGGCGTGCGCAAATCCATGCACGGGCGGACTCGACACTGGTCCTGCTGCCTGCTTCGGGCGCGTCTTCCGTTCTGCCGTCCTGGACCGAAGGACTGCGTCTGGCCACCGCTCCGCTTGCTGCCTCTTTGGCGGACGTACCGCGGGCCTGGGGAATCGCCCACGACCTCCTGGTTTCCGCCGCGGACGACGCTCCGATGCCCAGGACCTTGCTGGACGGATGGCCGGACCTCTTTGTCACGGCCCAGCCGGAAATCGCCTCCTCGGTAGCCGCGGGCGTCGTGGAAGGCCTCCGGGCCATGACCGACGAGGGCCGGCGGGATGTGCAGGAAACTGTGCACACGTATCTGCGGACGGGTTCGCCGTCGGCCACTGCGGCTGCGCTCTTTTGCCACCGGAACACGGTGTTGAAGAGGCTGGCGCGATTCAAGGAACTGACCGGGCTGGATCCGGCCATCCCTTGGGACGCGGCAACCATACGTGTCGCCTTCGCCTCCGGTGAGTACGGGAAGGCTCCGGGCGCGTCCTAGCGAAGGCATCCAGGGCAGCCACGCGGAGGAAGAGTCTGGTATTTCAGACATACCTCGGGTGTGGTGGTCTGGCATCCGCTGCGTCCAGGGTGCACGCTTGAGTACGGGATACCGGACAGTTGCGCACCTTGGCGTCGGCTTCGATCCGGAAGAACACCGAGCAGTGAGGAACCATGACAACCACGTCAGTCGCACCGGGCAAGGCCACTTCCAAGGTCCCTGCCGCCGAAAACACGTTGCGTATCCTGAAACTGTTGGCGTCCCGCCGTGGTCCCATGGCGGCATCGAACATCGCCACAGCGCTCGGCTTGCCGCGCTCCAGCGTGTACCACCTGCTCGGCGTCATGGAGGCCAACGGCTTCGTCCTGCACCTGCACGAGGAACAGCGCTACGGGCTGGGAATCAGTGCCTTCGAGCTCAGTTCTGCCTACTCGCGGCAGGAACCGTTGTCCCGGTTGGGGCGCCCCATGCTTGCCTCGCTGGTTGACGTCATCGGCGAGAGCGCGCACCTTGCCGTGCTGCATGGTCGCGACGTCCTCTACATCGTGGAGGAACGTGCCAAGAACCGCCCAAGCCTGGTGACCGACGTCGGGGTCCGCCTTCCCAGCCACCTCACCGCCTCGGGCCGCGCCATCCTGGCCGCCCTGCCCAAGTCGCAAGTCCGCGCCCTCTACCCGAACGCCGCCGCGTTCACCTCACGGCACGAGGTGGAATTCCCCATCATGAAGTACTCGGCGTTATCGTCCCACCTGGATCAGGTGCGGCAGCGTGGCTACGCCACGGAAAACGGCGAAATCACCCCGGGATTCGGCTCCATCGCCGCCGCCGTGACGGACCATGTGGGATGGCCGACGGCGGCAGTCGCCGTGACGTTCCTGGAGGACAAAGTGCCTGCTGAGCAATGGCCGGTGCTCGCTGCCCGCATCCGGAAAGCGGCGGACGAACTGTCCGTCCGGATCCACGGACGGCCCGCGGTCTAGCCCGATCGGGCGGCTACTGCCCGCCTGGGCCCGAGCCTTCGCCCTCGACGAGTTTGCGGAAGGTCTCCAGTTCACCGCGGAAGCTGCCCCGGTAGGATCCCATGGCGAAAAGCCGCCCGAAGATCCCTGCGATGAATCCCCGGGTCATGAACTCCTGCTGGATGCGCGTGCCCGCGCCTTCGGCAGTAAACGTCACCTCTGATTCGCCCTTCAGGATTGCATTGCCGAACCGCGTGCGGATGTGCCAGGGGCGCTCCACGGCGAGGATTTCCGTCGGGCTGGACATCCGGCCGAACCACACCGTGTACCGGCTGCCGGCTTGGTCGATTGAGCCCACAAGGTCGCTCACGCGGGTGACTCCGCCGATCCATTCCGGGAACCGGTCCAGGTCGGTCCAAGCTGCGAAGACACGCTCGGGGGGCGCCGCGACGAGCGTGGTGACACGGAACGTTGCCATGGGTCCAGCATGCGCTCTTTGTCCCGCGAATGCGAGGGGTGGCGCGGGTCTGTAATCCCGGACAGCACCGCTCGAAAAGCCGTTCCGGCCGCTTGATAAAGGGGCTTTAGTAGAAGCAGAAGATCTTTCCACCACATACTTCCCACAGACGAAGGAGTCACCATGGCACCCGCCGATTTCACTACTGGTGCCCGTCCGGTCAAGGCCGCGCGGGGTACTGAACTTACTGCCAAGTCGTGGCAGACCGAGGCGCCGTTGCGCATGTTGATGAACAACTTGGATCCCGAGGTCGCCGAGCGCCCGGATGACTTGGTGGTCTACGGCGGAACCGGCCGCGCAGCGCGTTCCTGGGCCGCGTTCGATGCGATCACCCGGACCCTGGAAACCATGGAGAAAGACGAAACCCTCTTGGTGCAGTCCGGTAAGCCGGTGGGTGTCTTCCGCACGAATGAGTGGGCCCCGCGCGTGCTGCTGGCCAACTCGAATCTGGTGGGGGATTGGGCGACGTGGCCCGAGTTCCGTCGGCTCGAGGCTGAGGGTTTGATGATGTACGGCCAGATGACGGCTGGGTCATGGATCTACATCGGCACTCAGGGCATCCTGCAGGGCACGTATGAGACCTTCGCCGCGGTGGGGAATAAGCTCGCTGCGGAGGGACGCCACCCGGCTGTGTCTCTGGAAACCAGTGCCGTGGAAGGCTCAACGGAGGGACCGCTGGCAGGGACCCTGACGTTGACCGGTGGGTGTGGTGGCATGGGCGGCGCGCAGCCGTTGGCCGTGACCTTGAATGATGGCGCGTGCCTGATTGTTGATGTGGACGAGTCCCGCCTGCGTCGGCGTGTGGGTAAGCGGTACCTGGACGAGGTGGAAACCGATCTGGACACCGCGATCGCGAAGGTCCAGGCCGCCAAGGATGAGCGCCGGGGCTGGTCCGTCGGGTACGTAGGTAACGCAGCCGAGGTGTTCCCTGAATTGCTGCGCCGCCACAAAGCCGGGGAAGTCACGTTTGATGTGGTCACCGACCAGACGTCCGCGCATGACCCGTTGTCCTACTTGCCGGAGGGTATCACCGTGGCCGAGTGGCACACCGAGGCCGAGGCGGATCCTGAAGGGTTCACCAAGAAGGCGCAGGCGTCCATGGCCCGCCACGTGCAGGCGATGGTGGAGTTCCAGGACGCCGGGGCCGAGGTCTTTGACTACGGTAACTCGATCCGGGATGAGGCCCGGAAGGGCGGCTACGAGCGGGCGTTCGAGTTCCCCGGTTTCGTCCCTGCGTATATTCGTCCGTTGTTCTGCGAGGGCCTGGGCCCGTTCCGCTGGGTCGCGCTCTCCGGTGATCCGGAGGACATCCGTGTCACCGATGAAGCGATCAAGGAGTTGTTCCCGGAGAACAAGCACCTGCACAAGTGGATCGACGCTGCGGCCGAACGTGTTGAATTCGAGGGCCTGCCGGCACGTATTTGCTGGCTCGGGTACGGCGAACGCGCCAAGGCCGGGCTGCTGTTCAATCAGCTCGTCGCCGAGGGCAAGGTCAAGGCTCCGATCGTGATCGGCCGTGACCACCTGGATTCGGGTTCCGTGGCGTCCCCGTACCGGGAGACCGAGTCGATGAAGGACGGCTCGGACGCGGTTGCTGACTGGCCGCTGCTGAACGCGCTGACCGCTGCTTCTTCGGGTGCTACCTGGGTGTCCATCCACCACGGTGGTGGTGTTGGTATTGGCCGGTCCATCCACACTGGCCAGGTTTCCGTTGCTGACGGCACCGAACTGGCGGCCCGGAAACTGGAACGGCTCCTGACCAACGACCCCGGCATGGGCGTCATCCGCCACGTCGACGCCGGCTACGACCGCGCCCTTGAAGTCGCCAATGAACGCGGCGTCCGCATCCCCATGAACGAGAAGTAGGCAACAAAAGTGACTATGACTACCCACGAACAACTCACCGTCACCCTCGGCTCCAGCGGCGTGACCCCGGAAGACGTCGTCGCCGTCGCCCGCCACGACGCCAAGGTGACCATCTCCCAGGAAGCCCTGGACAACGTTGCCAAGGTCCGGGCGCACATTGACGACCTCGCCACGAGCGATGTCCCCGCCTACGGCATCTCCACGGGCTTCGGCGCGCTGGCCAACCGCCACATCCCCAACGACCTCCGCACCCAGCTGCAGAAGTCGCTGATCCGCAGCCACGCTGCCGGCATGGGCCCGGCCGTTGAACGCGAAGTGGTCCGCGGCATCATGTTCCTCCGCGCCAAGACCCTGGCATCGGGCCGCACAGGCGTCCGCCCCGTGGTCCTGCAGACCATGGTGGATGTCCTCAACGCGGGCATCACCCCGCTGGTCCGGGAGTTCGGTTCGCTGGGTTGCTCCGGCGACCTCGCACCCCTGTCCCACTGCGCCCTGGTCCTCATGGGTGAAGGCGAAGCAACGGGTCCCGACGGCGAGCTCTACGGTACCGCGGGCAAGCCACCGGTTGCTGAGCTGCTCGCCCAGCACGGCATCGAGCCGGTTACGCTGGCGGAGAAGGAGGGCCTGGCCCTCGTCAACGGCACCGAAGGCATGCTCGGCATGCTGCTGATGGCCATCGCCGACATCCGTCTGTTGCTCGCGACGGCGGATGTCACCGCCGCGCTCAGCGTCGAGGCCCTGTTGGGCACCGACCAAGTGTTCCTGCCTGAGCTCCACGCCGCACTGCGTCCGCACCCGGGCCAGGCCGCCAGCGCCGACAACATGCTGCGCGTACTGTCCAACTCGCCGATCGTCGCATCCCACCGGATCAACGACACCAAGGTGCAGGACGCGTACTCGCTGCGTTGTGCCCCGCAGGTTGCCGGCGCCGTCCGCGACACAGTGGACCACGCCGCCCTGGTGGCGTCCCGCGAACTCGCAGCAGCGATCGACAACCCGGTGGTTCTGCCCGACGGCCGCGTCACGTCCAACGGCAACTTCCACGGCGCCCCCGTGGCCTACGTCCTGGACTTCCTGGCCATCGCCGTCGCGGATCTCAGCTCCATCGCCGAGCGCCGTACGGACCGCATGCTGGATCCTGCCCGTTCGCACGGCCTTCCGGCCTTCCTTGCTGGTGACCCCGGCGTCGACTCCGGCCTGATGATCGCCCAGTACACGCAGGCCGGCCTGGTCTCGGACAACAAGCGCCTGGCCGTTCCGGCATCGGTGGACTCTATCCCGAGCTCCGCCATGCAGGAAGACCACGTGTCCATGGGCTGGCACGCAGCCCGGAAGCTGCGCAAGGCCGTGGAGAACCTTCGCCGCGTGCTCGCCGTCGAACTCGTCACCAGCGCCCGCGCCATTGACATGCGTACGCAGATGTCCGACGGCGAACTCACCCCAGGCCCGGCCGGCACGGCTGTGCTCGAGGTGCTTCGCCAAGTGGTTCAGGGGCCGGGCACCGACAGGTTCCTTTCACCGGAACTGGAAGCAGCTGACCGTTTGGTCGGTTCGGGTGCGGTCCGCGCGGCCGCCGAATCCGCCGTCGGGATTTTGGCCTGACGTCGAATAAAACGCTCATTTGTTGAGCAGATTTGTCATGCCCCGGAAATTGTTCGCAACGCAATCTCCGGGGCGTGACAAATGTAGTAGAACTTATGGTGTACGTCACGTCCACGCCAACGATGTCGTGGGCTTGACGGTCAACCGTTCAACAACTCAATACACAACAGAGAACATCCACAAAGGGGTAGAAGTTCAATGAAGGCACGCGGAGCAGTCCTTTCCAGGCGCAGCGCTCACTCGGCTACGGTTTCCGATTGGAAGACACTCAAGGTTGGCGAGCGGGTGGAAGTGGTCAAGTATGCCCACGTCATCGCCGCCGGTCTGGTCGAGGAAATTTCCAGCAGCGGAAACGTGGTGTGGCTTGAGCACTCGGGGCCGGGCGTCACCGAAGAGGGCAAGGAACTGTTCATGAAGTCCGACGGCGTGACTCTCCGCCGGGCGTAGCTTAAACAAAAACCGGGGCCCGTTCCCATTCCGCAGGTAGTAGAAGCGGAAAGGGGGCGGGCCCCGGTTTTGTTTCGCTGTCAGGCAGCGAGTGCTTCGTGGGTCTGACCGAAGGGAACGGATTCGTCCAGGGCCACGGTATAGGTGCCGGGCTCGTGCCGGGTCACCAGGATGCCGCAGTTGGCGTCAGCTGCTGCGGTGTTAATCAAAGCATCCACGGCGCGCTCGAGTCCGTCGTGGACTTCGCCAGCCGTGGAAAAGGACAAGCGAATTTCGCGTTCTGCAGTCATTGCAGGGGTCATTGGGGGCCTCCTAATACTTGTCGCATGCGAGGGCGACCCATCAATCATAGGACGTTTCGGTCGAAAATTTGTAAGATGACTGGCAGCCTCGTGACCTGGGTCTCATCGCCGGACCATGGCGCGGAGCAGTTTGACCGCCACTGAGAGGGCCGCAATGTCCACCGGACCTGGCTTGATGGCCTCCTGGATTGTCTCCTGGACGCGCGCCAATTGATCGATGTTTCCGTGCTCCCAATCCACGATCCGCTCCACGGGATCAGCCGTCGCAGACGGGTGGGAGGTATGCCGGACCACGGCCTTCGTCATGTCGGCCAGGACCAAGTACATGTCATCCCTGAGGGCGGCCCGTGCCAACGATTCCCAGTGCGTGTCCCGGGGAAGCATGGTGATGTGTTCCAGCAGCGGAATAGCCGAGATCCTTTCGAAGACGGCGAAATACACCTCGGCCACAGCCTGTGCGGGCTCCTGCAGTTCCTCGGCGATCGCCGAAATATCCAGGAGGCCGTAGCTGACCAGGAGCTCCGAGGCACGGATACCCAGCGCGTGGGGAAGTCCCACGGAGTCCGTGTGGGCCAGCCGCTTCAACGAGTGGGCCAGGTTGATGCCGTGCAGCAAGCCAGTGAAATCGGACCGCATGAGGGACAGCGGCCGTTCAAGGCGGGCAACGGCGTCGTCTATGGGTTTGTCGCGGAAATCATGGGTGACGTACCAGCGCACGGACCTGTCCAGGAGGCGCCGCATATCCAAGGCAACAGCGGCCCCGTGCTCGCTGGGCGTGCTTGCAGGGAGCTCGGCGATCCCCTCCATGACGGAGTCCAGGCCCCAGACCTGGCGCATCACTACGAATCCGCGGGCAACCGCTGCAGCCGAAACCGTGGTCTCTTCCATCGCCCTGAACGCGAAGGCGATGCCCCCCATGTTGATCATGTCGTTGGCCACCACCGTGGCCACGATCTCCCGGCGCAGAGGGTGCGTGGAGAGATGCTCGCCAAACCGTTCGGAGAGTTGGCCGGGGAAGTAGGCATGAAGGGTCCGGGAAAACCATGGGTCATCGGCGAGCCCTTCTTCAGTCAGTTCCCGCGCGAGTTCGATCTTGGCGTAAGCCGCCAAAACAGCAAGTTCTGGTGTCGTCAGCCCTTTTCCGCCCAGGACACGGGTCCGGAGTTCCTGATTCGACGGAAGGCATTCGATGCTTCGATCCAGGTCCGTGGTCATTTCCAGCCAGTCCATGGTTCTTTCAAAACTGGGGCTCCATTCGATCACCAGTTGCTTGTCGTTGAGCAGGAGGACGTTCTGGTCGTTGTTGTTCTTCAGGACCAGCCGCCCTACGTCAGCCTGCAGCGAGTGAAGGAACGCCGTTCGCTCTTTCGCGGGCATCCTCCCGGCGGAGATCATGCGGTCCAGGAAGATCTTGATGTTGACCTCGTGGTCCGAACAATCAACACCGGCTGAATTGTCGATCGCATCGGAGTTCACCAGGATGCCTGCCATGGCCGCCTCGATCCGCCCGCGCTGCGTGATGCCCAGATTGCCGCCTTCGGCGATGATGTGTGTGCGTAGTTGCTCGGCATTGACGCGGATAGAGTCGTTGGATTTGTCCCCGACGTCGGCATGGGACTCTGCGGATCCCTTGACGTATGTGCCGATCCCGCCGTTGTACAGGAGGTCCACCGGGGCCATGAGGATGGCCCTGAGCAGCTCGGGCGGGCTCATCGCCAACTGGCCCTCCGGATCGGCGCCTTCCTCCAATCCCAAGGCGAGCCGGACCTGTTCGGTGAGCGTTATGGACTTTTCCGTGCGGGAGAAGATCCCGCCGCCCTCGCTGAGCTTCGCGGGATCGTAGTCGGCCCAGGAGGAGCGGGGCAGTTTGAACAGCCGTTCCCGCTCGGCATAGGAGGCCAGGGGGTCCGGCGTCGGGTCCAGGAAGATGTGCCGGTGGTCGAAGGCTGCCACCAGTTTGATGTGGTTGGAGAGCAGCATCCCGTTGCCGAACACGTCCCCGCTCATGTCGCCGATGCCCACCACCGTGAAGTCCTCGGTGCGGGAATCGATCATCAGTTCGCTGAAATGGTGCCGCACGGACTCCCAGGCGCCCCGGGCGGTGATGCCCATCTGTTTGTGGTCGTAACCCACGGAGCCGCCTGAAGCGAAGGCATCCCCGAGCCAGAAACCGTACTCGGCGGCCAGGGCGTTGGCGATGTCCGAGAACGCGGCCGTTCCCTTATCCGCAGCGACCACGAGGTAGTAGTCGTCGCCGTCGTGCCGCACCACGCGAGGGGGCGCCGCGCCGCGACCGTTGCCACCGCCGTCGGGATCCGGCACCAGGTTGTCCGTGATGTCCAGCAAGCCGCGGATGAAAGTCCGGTAGCATTCCTGCCCCTCCGCCAACCACGCCGCCCGGTCCTCCGCCGCGTCCGGGAGGAGCTTGGGGAAAAAGCCGCCCTTGGCCCCGGTAGGAACAATCACGGCGTTCTTGACGGTCTGCGCTTTCACCAGGCCCAGGATTTCCGTGCGGAAGTCCTCACGGCGGTCTGACCAACGCAAGCCGCCGCGGGCAAGCGGCCCGAACCGGAGATGGACACCCTCTACGCGGGGCGAGTAGACCCAGATTTCGAACGTCGGACGCGGTGCCGGCGCCGCAGGGATGGCGGCCGGGTTGAGCTTGAAGCTGACGTAGGACTTCTCCAGGTAGAAATTGGTGCGGAGCGTGGCCTCCACCAAGGTGGCGACGGAGCGCAGCAGCCGGTCGGCGTCCAGGACCGGAACGGCATCAATGGCCTCGTACAGTTTTGCCCTGGCAGTGTGGATGGCGTGTGCGCGGGAGTTGAAGTCGCTGGCCTCATCAAAGACGTCCCCTTCAACCGGGTGGGGGTTGAAGAGTTCAGGATCGAACAAGTCAGGCGCGTACCTGTCAGGATCGAATTTCGCCTCAAAAAGCTCCAGCAGCGCACGGGTGGCTGTCGCGTTGCCACGGAGCGTGTCCGCGATGAAACCGTACGAGTTGGTACTGCCGAGCTGCCGCAGGTACTTGGCGTAGGCGCGCAGGACGGCGGTTCGCCGCCAGTCGATGCCCTCCCTGATGACCAGCGCGTCGAAGGCATCCGATTCGGCGTCGCCACGCATCGCAGCGCAAAACGCGCCGGTCAGGAGCTCGCCGGTAGCCAGGGGATCAACTCCCCGCGGGTAGGTAAGGCCGAGGTCGTAGAGGAAGAACTGCCGCCCGTCAGCACGCTGTACGTCGAACGGCCGCTGGTCCAGGACCTTGAGACCAAGATTGTGGAAGAACGGGAGAATCTGGGTGAGGCTCTGCGGGCGGGTCAGATACAGCCGTATCCGTGCGTCCTCGGTCAGGACCGCTGTTCCGGGGCGCTTGTAGACAGTCAGCAGCGGATCCACGAAGTCGCCCGGGCCGGCGGGGAAACTCTCGAATCTTGAGATGTCCTCAACAGCATCTTCAACCTCGTAGACGGCCTTGTAACTGGCAGGAAATGCTGCAGCCCATAGCCGTGAAAGTCGCGCGGCCTCCGCCGACGGATACCTTGTCTGCAACGCCTCGTCCAAGCCCTGCGCCCAGGACCTTGTGGCGGCAATGATCCTCTGCTCCAGTACCGCAGCATCGACGACGGCGGGAGCTCCCGGGTGCGCTCCGGAGGAGCCGGGCAGCAGGATACGGAAGAACACGCGGGCCATGGCCGATTCGCCCAGGCGAAGCTCGAATTCGATGGCATCGGAGCCGAAGGCCTCACGGAGTTCCCGCTCGATGTTGAGCCTGACGGCCGTGCTGTAACGGCGGCGTGGCAGGAAGACTAGGGCGGTCATGAACCGGTTGTGCGAGTCGGGGCGGAGGAACAGCCGCGTGCTGTGGCGTTCCTGGAGCCGCAGGATTTCGCGGGCGTGTGCGCCCAGTTGCCCGGCGTCCATGTGGAACAACTCGTCGCGCGGATAGGCTTCGATCACTGTCATCAGTTCCTTGCCCTGATGCGAGGTGGGCGGGTAGGCGAAGGCCTGCAACACCTCCTCCACAGTCTCGCGGATGACCGGAGTCTCCAGGGCGGACCTCGCCGTCGACCCGGGCGAGAACAGCCCCACAAAGGTGCACCCGGCCGGACTTGCACCGTCCGGCTGGCCCGTGACCAGGCTGATTTCGTCCAGGTAGGCGCGGCGCAGGACGGTGGAGCGTCGGGCGGATTTGGTGAGGGTGAGGAGCGGCTGGCCGGCTTCCGGCTGGCCGGCCCGGGGGAGATCCTCGTTGCGCAGCAGCCCCAGCCCGCGCCGCCCGCGATACCCCAGGAATACAAAATTCCCGTCATCCAGCCAGTCCAGCAGCTCCTGCGCTTCCCGGGCACCCCGGTCCCACTGTGCCCGCTCGCTGAGGCTGCGGACCTCCCGTTGCAGTTCTTCGTGAATCGCCGCAGCATCCTCCGCCGCCGCCCGGACGTCTTCCAAGACCGCCTGCAGCCTGGCCACCAACGACTCCGTGCTGGTTTCGTCGGCGAGACGGGGGATCTCGATTGCCATCCACGCTTCGGTGAGCCGTCCGCAGTCGTCATGGTCCGGCCCGGTCACCGGCTCCACGGGCGGGGGCCCACCCGAAGGTTCGACGCCGGTGGGCAGCCCCGTACGGTGAGGCCCGCGGTGGATGCTGGTCAGGCGGTGGGTGGCGGGGTCGCGCGCAACGCTGAAGGTGGGGTGCACGAGCAGCCGGATGGAAGCAGTATCCCGAGCGATCTCGGCGGTGACAGAGGGGAGGAGGTACGGCAAGTCATCGGCCACGATGGCCACCAAACTGGCTTCCGTCTCGTTCAGGACCCCTACCAAGGCCTGTCCAGGTTCCCGCCGCTCGGCGAGGGAGCGGTGGTAGCGGGCCCGTTCCAGCAGCGTTTCCGGGGTGTAATTGCGAACGTCGTCGTCAGCGACGTGCTCGTAGTAGTCGGTCAGAAACCCGTCCGCCGGCTCAATCCTGGGGGACATGCTTTCATCATCGCTTAAACCCCGCGAGATGCCACTTAATGACAGTGTTTGAGCCAAACATTGCCATCAAATGCCATCTCGCGAGGCTCGCAAACCAAGTGAGACGTGGTGGCGGGATTCGAACCCGCGTGCGCTGCTTTGCAGGCAGCTCCCTGGCCTCTCGGGTACACCACGCTTTAACGACAGTAGGGGGCCAGGCACGCGGGCTTCAATGTTCATTGCCCCGGCTTTCCCAGCGCTAAGGAACGTTGCCCAAGGTTGCTGCCCGTGAAGTGGAATGCGCCCTATTGCGACTCAATGCGAAGCAGGGTGGTGCGCTCGTTCGGAGTGTCATTGGGTGCATGGAAGACCAGGTAGTCGTTTCCGTTGGAGGCGTTGAGGATCATGCCGTGGCCTCCGTTGCGTGCCCAGAGCGGTTCGCTGCTTTGAGCCCATGGACCAAGGATGTTGCCGGTCTCGGAGCTCGCCAGTCCCATGGCGTAGCCTTCGTCGCCGAAGCTGGACCACAGCATGTGAAGACTCCCCGTCGACGTCCGGCGCACGAATGGTCCGTCCGTGAACAGGGGGTCTTTGGCAAGCCTAAGCTCGGCGGGTGGTTCGACGCCGTCCGGAAACCGCAGGGGCTTGCTCCACGGGGCGGAGGAGGCATGGAAGAGGAGCTGCGGCTCGCCAGTGGCTACTTTGAGGTCGTCTGAGAGCCGCAGGGCATGCATCTCACCATCGGCGAGGGGTGGTTCGCCGCCGGCCGTGCCCTCCGCCCCTCGACTGTAGACCAGCCACGGGCGCGCGTCATCGTCCAAGAAGAAGGTGCCGTCCAGGCAAGGAGTGCCCGGAGGCGTCACGGGGCCGTCGCTCCATGGCCGGAACGGTCCGGTGGGCGTCTCCGCCATGAGGATTGCGACCCCCCGCACCTGCGTGTGGTCCGAAAGGAAGGTGGCGAACATGTAGAAACGCCCCGCGTAGGCGTGCACTTCGGGCGCCCAGTACTGTGATCCGGACCAGAAGCCCTCCGGTGGCCGGAAAGCGGCGATCGGGCCGTGCCAGCTCTCCAGATCGTCACTGGTGTAGCAGTCGAATCCGGTGGCAGGGCCGCCCCACACATTGTGGTCCGTGGTGCCGAACAGGACATAGCTGCCCGGTGCCGGCTCAAGGATGAACGGGTCCCGGATCCGGATCTCTGAGAGTCTCTTCAACGGGCCCATGTTCATGTGAGTGTCCTTCGTCGGCATCGGCGGGCGCTGAGCGGTCTCGGAATACCGGCCACGCGCTAAGCCCAAACACTACAAACGGCACGCCCGGCAGTGGAGGCAGCATGCCATTGAGTGAAAACGTTCCTGGGTGCCGGGCCTAGCCCTGGCGGGACGACGCACTGCGGGACACCCTCCATGATCGTCGGGCCACCTTGGCCACTCCCGCGCCAACCAGCAGGGTGAGAATGGCGGCTGCGACGTGCGTGTACAGCATGAGGTCGCTGGCGTGGGCTGTGCCAGGGGACGGGGCGGCCTCGCCTGCCACCTCCGGGACTTGCCCTGCACCATGGAGATGTTCCAGGAATCCGGTGCCCGGGAAGTATCCCCCGAACGAGTCGAAGCCGAGGTGGAGCAACTGCTGCGCCACTCCGGATACCAAAAGCAACAGCAATGGCCCGTGAATCCACCGGGCCAGGAGTTGCGCGGCCAGTCCGCAGAGCGCGGCGAAAGCCAGCAAGACGGGAACGGCTGGAGCACTGCCTCCGGCGATCACATGCGCAGCCAGTCCCAAGGCGGCAGCCGCTACTCCGGCCACCCACGCCCACTTGTCCTGCACAGGAGTTGCGCTCATCGCCATCCTTCCCTCCACACAGGCTAAGCGGAGGAAGGCGCTTGGAACAGGGCCGGGGAGCCTAGGCCAGCAGCGTGTTCACCAACCGGGCAGCCACTTTCGCGGTTCGCGCGTCAATATCGAAGTCGGGATTCAACTCAGCGACGTCCAGGTGGAGGAGTTTCCCGCTCGCAGCCACCTGCCGGCAGATCGCGCTGATCACCGGCAAGGGCACGCCATACGCGGCAGGCGCACTCACCCCGGGAGCCACGGAAGCAGGCATCACGTCAAGGTCGATTGTCAGGTACAGCACGTCCACGCCAGCCAGGAAATCCGCCACGAAGACCTCCGCGGCTTCCGGCGAGCACAGTTCATCCAGAAGGTACTTCACGCCAAGACGGTCCGCGGTATCGAAGAGCGTCCGTGTGTTGTTCGGCTTCGAGATTCCGACGACGGCGTACTGCAGTTCGCGTCCCGCGGCGGCTTCCGCGTGGGCCATCTGCAGGAACGGCGTGCCCGAACTTGGCGTCGGCTCATCACGGAGGTCGAAGTGCGCATCGAGGTTGAGCACCCCGAGCCGCTTGCCACGGACGGCTTCGGAACCGGCAACTCCCAAGTAGCTGGCAAACGCGGTCTCGTGTCCGCCGCCGAGAACAACGGTGAGGTTTCCGGCGTCGAGCAGGTCCGAAATGGCGCGGCCGGCGCGCTCTTGACCCGCTTCCAGCAAGTCGTCCTCCACAACCACGTCACCGGCATCGAACACGTCACGGTCAAGGTGGTAGGCCAGCGGACCCAACGCCGAGCGGATGGCGGCCGGCGCTTTGGCGGCCCCCACGCGGCCCTGGTTGCGGAGCACTCCGGCATCACTGCAGAAACCGAGCACGACGGCGGGACGCGAGGCTGCGTCGGCCGCTGCCGAAGTGTGGGGCGCCATGGCCTGCCACCAGCGGCGGTGCTCAGCGCCGTCGCCGTCAAAGCGGCCGGTCCAAGGCCTCGGGCTGACATCTACGGTGAGGGCGCTGGTTTCCATGCTTTAAGCACACCCGAAGACGCACACAGAAACCAGCGATCCAACCACGCGGGTGTCTGAAACTCCGGACTTGCTTATTTGATGCCCAACAATTCCTCCACAGTTCCGATCCCGAAGAACAGCAGGAACGCGGCAGCTACGGCCCACATGAGCGGGTGTACCTCGCGGGCGCGGCCCTGGAAGGTGCGGATCAGGACGTAGGAGATGAAGCCCGCGCCGAGGCCGTTGGCGATCGAGTAGGTGAAGGGCATGAGGGCGATGGTCAGGAACGCCGGGATGCCGACACCCCAGTCCTGCCAGTCGATCTTGCCCACCTGGGAGACCATCATGAAGCCCACAACCACCAGTGCCGGGGCAACGGCTTCGAACGGAACCAGGTTGATCAGCGGCGTGAAGAACATGGCAATGAGGAAGAGCACGCCAGTGACGATCGAGGCGAGGCCCGTCCGTGCGCCTTCGCCGATGCCGGCGCCGGACTCAACGAAGATCTGATTGGAGGAAACCGAGGCTCCACCGCCGACGATCGCGCCGAGGGCGTCCACTTGGAGGACGCGGTCCACGTTGGGGATGTTGCCGTCCTTGTCCACTGTGCCGGCCTCGTTGGCCAGGCCCACCATGGTGCCCATGGCATCGAAGAAGATGCTCAGGAGGATCACGAAGGCCAGCAGTGCTGCTGCGATGAAGCCGAGGTGTTCGAACGCGCCGAAAGGGTTGGCTTTGCCGATCAAGGACAGGTCCGGCGCGCCCCATTCGGAGAGCGTGGGCGCTACCAGCGACCAGCCGCGCGGGTTGACGTTCTTGCCGTCAAAGCTGGGGCCGATGTGGAGCGTGAATTCGAGGATCGCGGCCAATGCTGTTGAGACCACGATGCCGATCAGGATGGCGCCGCGGACCTTGCGGACCACCAGTGCGATGGTCAGGATCAGGCCCACTGCGAACACCAGTGTGGGCCAGCCCATCAGCTTGCCGTCCACGCCGAGGCCCAGGGGAACCGTGGTGCCTGCGGCGTCCGGGATACGGCGCACAAATCCGGCGTTGACCAGGCCGATCAGTGCGATGAACAGGCCAATGCCCACCACGATCGCGGTCTTGAGGGCCTCCGGCACGGCCTTGAACACAGCAGTGCGGAAACCGGTGAGCACCAGGATGAGCATGGTGACGCCGGAGAGCACCACCAGTCCCATCATGTCCGGCCAGGTCAGTCCCGGGTGTGAGGCCACCGTGACAGCCACGAAGGCGTTGACACCCAGTCCCGTCGCCACGGCGAACGGGTGCTTGGCCCACGCCCCCATGAGGATGGTCAGGATACCGGCCACGAACGCCGTGGTGGCGGCGACGGCTGTGAAGCCCAGTGACGCACCGCTTGAATCGGCCCCTGAGAGGATCAGCGGGTTCAACACCACGATGTAGCTCATGGCGAAGAAGGTCGCGAAGCCGCCTCGGATTTCCCGCGAATACGTGGATCCACGTTCGGAGATCTTGAAGTAGCGGTCGACTGCAGAACCTTGTTTAAGCATGAAGGACTCCGGGGATCGAGGGGAGTGTGCTCTCAAATCCTATGCCTGCCCGTGCGGGCCTGCCCGACGATTCGCCTAGTCTGTAAGGAAGCCAACACTAGGAGAAACCGCCCCATGCGCACCATCCGCCCGCTTCTGGCCGCCGTCGTCGCTGCTCTTGCTTTCGCGTCCGCCCTGCTGTTTTCCGCGGCTCCAGCGTCGGCGCACGACGTCGCCGAGTCCACAGCACCGGCGAACGGTTCCAGTGTCGCTGTTGTTCCGGCGTCGGTTTCCATTACGTTCAACAACAGACCGCTCGCCATCGGTTCGGGTGTCACGGTCACCTCGGGCGGGGAAAACTGGGCGGACGGCGCCGTCGAGATCATCGATAACCAGGCGGTCCAGAAGCTGCGCGAGGGAGCGCCCGCAGGCGAATACACCGTAGTCTGGCGCGTTGTCAGCTCTGATTCGCACCCCATTGAGGGCACCTTTAAGTTCACAGCCGCCGCTGGAAGCACGACGGCGTCCGGCGGCTCCGCGGGCGCCTCACCATCGGCGTCGGCCGCGGTGCCGACGGCCGGAACCGCTGCCCCGGGTACGGGCAACGGACAACCTGCTGCCGATGCTTCCCAGCCGTTCCCCTGGAGCATCGTTGGCCTGGCTGTGGTGGCTGTCGGTCTCGTTATTTTCCTGGCTGTTACGGCCCGCAGGAAATTGGCTGCCTCCAGCGACGCGGATAGCGGAGAATCCGCGGAATAGCGGGGTTTTCTACGTAGCTGCGAAGATCTCGGAATGGTTACCGCGACACGCCAAAACCGGACTTCTCGTTACTCAAATGTGACTTCGACGTGATCATCGCGTACGGTTGTACCTGTGCCTGTTCCACGTAACGGGCACTTCCGGCCTGATTGCCTAGCTCTGCCGCAGTCCGGAATCCGTTCGCAGACAAACCTACGGCAGAGACGGGGAACCCATTTTAGGTCGCTTTCGAGCGTGCCTTGGGGTGAAGTCACGAAGCTTCCGCTGAACAGCGGGGGATAGTGGCCGGGTGACTCCCATCCGAATCCGACAGCTAACCTCGCAGGCATCGGGAGAGGCTCTTTCATGTCTTCACGCATTCTTCGCGGCCGTCGTAAGGCGGACAGCGTACGTCCTAATCCGTTTATTTCCATCTCCAAGGCAGTTGCCAGCAACGCTTCCGGCGCTGGCCGCCAGGCAGCTGTTATCGCAGCCGCATCGGGCCTCGTACTGACCGGTTCCATTGCCGCCCACGCAGCTGAAACTCCGATTCAGCGGGATTCCAGCCCCGCCACGGTCGCTGAGACCGTATCCGAAGCCCCCACCAAGGTTGTTACCGCTGCAGCTACGGCTACCGTCAACTTCGAGCGCCCCGCTGTTGCTTCCGTAGCAGCTCCGGTCATCGAAAAGCCGGCACCCGTTGCTCCGGCACCTGTAGCCAAGAAGGCAGCAGTCACCACTGCCGCCGCAACGGCTCCTGCCGCCCAGGCTGCAGCTGCGGCTCCCGCCGCGGTTGCCGCTGCTCCCGCAGCCGCAGCACCTGCAGGCAGCATCAACGCAGCCATGGTTGCCTCGGCTTACGCCCAGATCGGCATCTTCCAGGACTGCACCGCCATGGTCGAAAAGGCCCTCGGCTCTGCAGGCATTCCGGTTGGCGACCTCGGTCCCATGCAGTTCCTGAACTACGGCAAGGTCGTCAGCGATCCCCAGCCGGGTGACATGATCGTCCAGTCCGGCCACGTCGCCATCTTCATCGGCAACGGCCAGGCCATCAGCGGTGGCATCAACGGCAACCAGACGGGCATCCACCCCATCAGCTGGCTGACCGCAACCGGTCCCATCACGTACGTGCGCGCTGGCGCATAAGCCTCACGCTTCACCTCAAAGGCCGGTGCCTTCGAAGATTCAGGTCTTCGCAGGCACCGGCCTTTGGCGTTAAGTTCTGTTCGTTTGTGTACGCCTCGTTTGTGTACGCCGAATTCATGCACGACGGCGGACTGGCGCACCTATGGTGGGTGGTGCCCGGCCGGGTGGTTCGCCGGGTTGGTTTGCGGAACCGTCAGGCGATGGCTATGCCGGGTCCCGCCGGCAGGGCCACCTTGGAGGAAATTGCTTGTCCTACCGCTTTGGCCTGACGGAGCACTTCCTTTGGCGTGGGCGTGATGAGTTCGCCAACTCCCACAAGGTGCATCCCCACGGCCCTCATGGCCGTCGCGAGGTTCTGGCCGATGGCGATTCCGAGGTCGGCCAGCATGCGCCGCAACTGGCTCTGGGCGCAGCGCGTCACCACAATGTGGTCAGCCAGGAGGACACCGTTGGCCGTGTGCACGGCCCATTGACGTGGTGTGGATTCCAGGGGGCCCGAAAGGTGGAGGCCGGGCAGCGGGGCAGCTTTCGTCAGGCCGGCCGCGAGCCCGTATCCCAACTGCAGCGAGGGATCAGCGCCCAGGAAGTCCAGCCGGACGGCCCGGGTGGTGTTCCGGACGTCCAAATGATGGCTGGCGGCGTAGTTGCGCAGGTGGCGGAGAATCTCGGTGCGTTCCTGCATGGCTGCAGGATCGGCGACGTCGCAGCGTTGCAGCATGCCGGTGTGGACGGAAGGTCCTGAGGCGGATAGCGCACCAAGCCCGTCCACCACGATGGAGCCCACGCCGTGGCGGCTGAGCTCGCTGGCAACGGCCAGCCCGGAAAGGCCGGCTCCTATGACCACGGTAGTGGTGCGTTCCGTGCCGGAATCAGGCGTGAGTGACACTGCTTGGTTCCTCCTTGACATGTGTGCCCGCAGGCACCGCGTGGGATCGCGTCCGAGTTCCCCAAGCGGCCGCAAATAAATGGCCGGTGTGTGTCCTGGAACACGTTTGCCGGCCATTCGGTGACTCGAACACTACCGAACTTTTTCGGCCATGGATAGCCTGCCGCGGCAGCGTGTTTTTCGTGTTCACAGGCAGCTCAATCCGGACGTCCAGGAACCGAGCCCGGACCGTTATGCACATACCCCGAAGTCGCCTTGATTCGGCACTGCCGACCGAGAATAGTGGGCATTGGCAGGAGAAAATTGCAGGTCTCTCCTGCTCCGGCCATTGACAAAGGGCCAGTGAGGGAATCCGGACCGGAGAACCTCTGGCAGAATAGCCGGAACATCAAGCAGTAGGTGGAGAGGCGGGCCCCAAATGGACCAGCACGGCAGACGCATTGAAGACCCACAGGACGGCGAAGACCAGGCGGTTGCGCCCGGCGGCATCGTTGTCGGAGTGGACGGTTCCGAGCATGGTCAGTGTGCCTTGGTATGGGCTGCCCGTGAGGCGGAACGCCGGCAGCTTCCCTTGCATATCGTCACGGCCTATTCGGTGCCGATTTTCGCCGCGTCCGGGCTCGACGGCGGCTACGCAACGGTGGACGATTCAGTGATTCGCGAGGGCGCGGACGCTATCGTCAAGCAGGCTATGGACAAGGTTTCCGGTTACGCCATCGATGTTGATGCGTCGGTGGAGAACGGCGATGCCGCGGGTGTCCTGCTGGACCTCTCGGCGGATGCTGCCCTTCTCGTTTTCGGAAGCCGGGGCCGGGGCGGCTTCGTCGGTCGACTCCTGGGTTCGGTGAGCAGCGCATTGCCGGCCCACGCCAAGTGCCCCACCGTGACGGTCCCGCTGTATTGTGCTGACCGCCTGGGCGAAAGCACCGAGGACAAACACATCAAAGCGGAGCATGCCAAGGCCGGCCCCCGCACCGTGGAGAACGTGGTGGTTGTGGGCGTCGACGGCTCGGAGCAAGCTCGGATCGCTGTCCTGGAGGCTGCTGAGCAAGCCCAGCGGATGGGCGCCAAGGTCCGGGTGATCTGCGCTGTTCCCCAATACAGTGGCTCGTTGGCATGGGTGCCGGCTCCCCTGGACCGCGAGGCCCTCTTCGCGGACATCAAGGTCCAATTGGATGCGGGTGTGGCGTGGCTCCGGAGCCACTTCCCAACATTGACAGTGGAGACAGAACTTCGTGATGGCTCACCCGTGGATGTTCTGGTGGAAGCCAGCCGTGGCGTTGAGCTGGTAGTGCTCGGTACCCGCGGGCGCGGCGGCTTCGCCGGGATGCTCCTGGGCTCCACCTCCGACGGCGTTTTGCATCATGCGAAGGGCCCGGTGCTTGTGGTTCCGGACCGGGAGGATCCCCGGCTGGCTGATCGGCCCAAGTTCGGTCCGATGCTCGGCGCTGCATAGGCCGCGGAACCACAACGCCCATGGACAGCCAGCAGCCCGGAGAGCAGCCGCAGGACCACCCGGCGGGTCTGGGCGGGGATGGTTCGGGGTTGATTCTGGACATCGCCGGGATCCGTGCGTCCATGCTTCCGGAAGTCGGCGGCAAGGCAGCCAACCTCGGTGAACTCGCTGGCGCTGGACTGCCCGTGCCGCCGGGCTTCTGCCTGACCACGGACGCCTACCGGCACGCCCTTTTGGCAGCAGGCCTGGAGGACGTTTTCTCGGCGTTGGAGCAGGCCACGGCGCTTCAGGACATCAAGGATGCCAAGGGCGTTGCCGCAGCGAATCTCGAGGACCTGAACAAGCTCGCTGCCCGTGCCCGGTCCTTGGTGCTGGCTGCTGGTGTCCCTGCCGACGTCTCTGAGGCCGTGCGAGGCGCCTACCAGCGGTTGGGGAACAACGTCCCCGTCGCCGTGCGGTCCTCAGCCACAGCCGAAGACTTGCCCTTTGCGAGCTTCGCCGGGCAACAGGACACTTTTCTGAATATGGTCGGCGTGGACTCGGTCCTGGATGCCGTTGGCCGATGCTGGGCTTCGCTCTGGACCGACCGCGCGGTGAGCTACCGGACCACCAATGGAATCGACCACTCCGCGGTTGCTTTGGCAGTGGTGGTGCAGGAGATGGTTGACTCGGCTACCGCGGGTGTCATGTTTACCGCCAACCCTGTGACCGGTAAGCGGCATGAAACCGTCATTGATGCCAGCCCGGGCTTGGGCGAGGCCGTGGTGTCAGGGGCTGTGAACCCGGACCAGTACGTCGTGGACACCAGCAGTGGCGCCATCCTGAAACGGACAACCGGCGACCATCAAGTGGAGATCCGTTCGCTGGCCGGCGGCGGCACGGAGCGTATTGAGAGGTTCAGCCACCATCCGGATGGCAATGACCGCGGCATTGACGGCGGCCCGCAGCCCTGTCTCAGGGATGACCAGGTCCGGGCGCTGGCGGCACTTGGCAGTCGTGTGGAGGAGCACTACGGGGCGCCGCAGGACACTGAGTGGGCCATAGATGACGCCGGGAAGTTGTGGCTCACCCAAGCCCGGCCCATCACCACGCTGTACCCGCAAACAACCCGCAGGCCCCGTTCCCCCGGCGAACACGCTTTCCTGAACTTCAGCCTGGCCCAGGGCCTCACCAGGCCTCTGACACCCATGGGCTTGGCCGGTATCCGCCTCATCGCCTCTTGCGTCGCCAGGACTGCCGCCTTTGACGTCCCTGATCCCCGGTCCGGACCTTCGCCCTACTATGAGGCAGGCCAGCGGATCTTTTTCGACTTCACGGCGGTGCTGCGCAGCCGGGTGGGCAGGGCGATTGTGCCGCGGGTTTTCGATGTCATGGAGGCGCGCTCCGCCATGTTGATGCGTGGCCTCTTTGATGACCCCCGGTTCACGGTGACCATCAAGACTCCGTTGAAGCTGATCCGCCATGTGGGGGCCGTTGCGGTCAAGTACCGCGTTCCGGAGACGGTCTTCGTGGCGTTGTTCCGCCCGGATGCTGCACTCAAACGCGTGGAGCGGCTCAGTGCGGAGCTTCGCGAGGCATTGACCGTTCCCATGGCCGCCACGGCGCACCAGCGGATCTACCACGTGCAGAGGATCTTGGGAGAGGAAGTCTTCGCCACCTTGCCGCGCGTGTTTCCCTTTCCCGCCCTCGGCTTCGGGATGCTGGCGTTGGTGGGGCGATTGCTCGGAGACCAGGCCCCGTCGGATGAACTCCAAACAGTGATCCGCGGCCTGCCCAACAACGTCACCACCGAGATGGACCTGGCGCTCTGGGCGCTCGCCTCAGACATTCGAAAAGTCCCCGACGCCGTTGCCGCCTTGGCGGGCCAAACGGCAGCCGAACTGGCAAACCAGTATCGTGACGGGCAGCTTCCGCCCGTTGCCCAGTCCGGCGTGGATTCGTTCCTCAGCGTCTACGGACAACGGGCGGTGGCCGAGATTGACCTTGGCATGCCGCGGTGGTCGGACGATCCCACTCACATCCTCGGAGTAGTGGCCAACTATTTGCGGCTTGAGCAGGGTGCTGACGCCCCGGATCAACAGTTTGAGAAGGCTGCCCGGGAAGCCGATGAACAGGTGGCGCGCCTAGTGGCGCGTGCACGTGCCAAGAGCCCGTTGCACGCGGCGATTGTGCGTACCGCCCTGGACCGTACCAGGAGGTTCGCCGGGATGCGCGAGTTGCCCAAGTACAACCTCGTCCTGGGGTTGGCTGCGGCGAGGGAGCAGTTGTTGCTGGTTGGCGATGAACTTGCCGCATCGCAGCGGATAGAACTTGCCGAGGATATTTTCTTCCTGGACCTCAATGAGGCAGAGACCGCCCTGGCAGGCGCCGACCTCCACGCGCTTGTTGCGGAACGTCGTGAGTCCTACGCACAAGAGCTGCGGCGCAGGCACATTCCGCGGGTCCTGTTGTCCGACGGCACCGAGCCCGAGGCCACGGCCGTCACCGCCGGTAAACCGGCCCGTCCAGGCACACTGTCCGGAAGTCCGGCGTCGGCCGGCCTGGTGACGGCACCGGCCCGCGTCATCATGGACCCTGTAGGCGCTCACTTGGAGCCAGGAGAGATCCTTGTGGCTCCCTCAACGGATCCCGGCTGGACGCCGCTGTTTCTCACGGCCGGGGGACTGGTCATGGAGATGGGCGGCCCCAACTCGCACGGCGCTGTTGTTGCGCGTGAGTACGGCATACCGGCCGTGGTGGGTGTTCCGGACGCCACCATCCGCATCAGCACAGGCCAGCACATCACGGTTGACGGGGCAGCCGGGACAGTGATGACTGAGAGCGCGGGTGACGCTGCCCCTTAGGCGTGCTGGTGGGACTCGTGTTCGGAGTGGCTGACGGGTTCCAACTGGAAAGTGCAGTGCTCGGTGTCGAAGTGGCGTCCCAGGCAGGACCCCAACTGGTCCAGGATGCTGTCCGCCCCGCTGGCGTTGAGGACCTCGTCCTCCACCACCACGTGAGCGGAGAACACCGGTACGCCGGAGGTGATGGTCCAGATGTGGATATCGTGGGCCTCCACGACGCCGTCAACTGCAATGATGTGTTCGCGGATCATGTTCACATCCACGCCCTTGGGGGTGGCTTCCAGGAGCACATCCACAACGTCGCGGAGCAGGTGCCATGCGCGGGGGATGATCATCAAGGCGATCAGCACCGAGGCAATGGGGTCGGCGGCGTCAAAGCCTGTGGTCATGATGACCACGGCCGCCACTATGACCGCGATGGAGCCGAGGAGGTCGCCCAGGACCTCAAGGTAGGCGCCGCGGACGTTGAGGCTTTCCTTCTGGGCTCCCTGCAGGATCAAGAGGGAAACGAGGTTGGCCACGGCGCCCAGGATGGCGGCCCACAACATGACGTCTGTTTGGATGTCCGCAGTTTCCCCAAAGCGGCGGATGGCCTCGATCATGATCACCACGGCGATGACAATGAGGATCAGGGCGTTGGCCAGCGCCGCCAGGACCTCTGCCCTCTGATAGCCGTAGGTCCTTTGATCGCTCGGTGGGCGGGTAGCGATCCAGGCAGCCATGAGTGCAATGAAAACGCCCGCTGCGTCAGACAGCATGTGGCCGGCGTCGGCCAGCAGCGCAAGGGACCCGGATACGACGGCGCCAACCACCTGGATGCCCACAACGCCCAAAGTGATGGACAGGACAGCTATGAGCCGCTTCCGGTGCTTGCCGGTTGCGGTGACTCCGTGAGAATGATTGTGATCGTGCCCCATGGTTATAAGGCTATCCCCAGCCGAGCTCATGCAGGCGGTCGTCGTCGATCCCGAAGTGGTGTGCGATCTCGTGTACCACGGTGATGGCCACTTCGTCGATGACTTGTTCGCGGGTGCTGCAAATGTCCAGGATCGGCTGTCGGAAGATCGTAATCCGGTCAGGCAGGGATCCTGCGTCCCACCATGAATCCCGTTCTGTCAGCGGGACACCTTCATACAGGCCGAGCAGTACGGTGTTCGGGTCCTCCCCGGGTTGTGGTGTGTAGTCGTCTTCGATGAAGATCGCCACGTTATCCATGGCGCTGGCTGCTTTGGCCGGGATCAGCTGCAAGGCGTCGCTGACTGCTTCTTCAAAATCCTCGGGGGACATCTCGAAAGGGGCGCCCTCCGCCATCGAGGCGGCACCGGCGGACCCGGCAGCGCCGGTGATTTCAGCGGGGCTGTGCACGGCATTCCGCTCCGGCAACGGCGAGGATGGCCGCTCGCCGTCGGGAACGATGGGAAGGCCTGGAGGGAGATTCGCGGGCATGATTCGACTTTAGTCCGCGGATGGCAGATTGACGCTGGATGTGATGGGAGATACAGTTTTCTGGGCCTTGGTTATGCGTATAACCAAGGCTCCTTAATTCTCCCGACAGACAGGCGCTGCATGCCCCGCCCCCGCTTCCGGACCGGCCCCACGATGCACGACGTCGCCGCCGCAGCCGGAGTGTCCCAAGCGACGGTCTCGTTGGTCCTCAACGACGCCGGGGGAGCCAGATTCTCGGAGGAAACGCGACGGCGGGTTCATGAGGCCGCACAACATCTCGGCTACCGGACCAATGCCCACGCCAAGGTGCTCCGCGATGGCGTGGCTGGAATGATCGGCTTCGTGGGGGACCACGTGGCCACCGCGCCTTTTGCCGGCAAGATCATCGAGGGCGCGCAAGCGCGCGCCTGGGAGGCCGGCATGCTGTTGCTCACGGTCAACACTGGCGGAGACCCCGAGCTTGAAGCGGCCTCCTTGGAAGCCATGCTCTCCCACAAGGTTGCAGGAGTGGTCTATGCATCCATGTATCACCGGGTGGTGGACGTCCCGGCAGTCCTCGGTGAGGTACCCGCTGTCGTACTTAATGCCCAAGACCGGAAGCGCGCCTTCCCCAGCATCGCGCCGTCGGAAGAGCTCGGCGGCTATGCCGCGACCAAGAGGCTGACCGACGCCGGCCATCGCCGGATAGGCTTCATCAACATTGGCGCCGTCGACGACGCCCTGCCGGCTGTCGTGGGCCGACTTGCCGGTTACAGGAAGGCGCTCGCGGAGGCCGGTATTCCGGCCGACGACGACCTCCACCGGCCCGGCGACGGTCAGGAGGAGGGTGGATACCGCAAGACGCTCGAACTCATGTCCCTGGTCCATCCGCCCACAGCAATCTTCTGTGGCAATGACCGCAGCGCGTGGGGCGCCTATCAGGCGCTCGGATCCTTGGGGCTCTCTGTCCCCGGAGACGTGTCCGTGGTTGGCTTTGACAACCAGGAATCGCTCGCGCCGTGTCTCCGGCCGGGCCTGACCACCCTTGAACTTCCCTTCCTTGACATGGGTAGGCGTGCCGTGGAGCTGATCCTCGCCGGTTCGCCGTCCCCGGGCCACACTGAATTATTCGAATGCCCCCTCATCGAACGGCATTCAGTGGCCCAGCCATCGCACCTCCCCAACCGACGAACAGGAACCGCATGACCGCCACCCCCAACCTCGCGCCTGAACCCCTCGACGTCGTCGTGGTCGGTGAGGCGCTCATCGACATCGTGCAGTCACCCGATGGACAGACGGAATACCCCGGTGGTTCACCGGCCAACGTGGCCTACGGTCTGGGTCGCCTGGACGTCAAAGCCGGCCTGCTCACAGCGATCGGCCGCGACGCCCGAGGCGACGCCATCGCCGCGCATCTTCAGAGCGCAGGTGTGGTGCTGCTGCCCGGTTCGCAGTCATTGCCGAAGACGGCGACAGCGACTGCCGAGATCGCTGCCGACGGTTCCGCGGAATACACGTTCGAGATTGACTGGGACCTGCCGCCGGTCGCGCTGCCGTACGCCCCCAAAATCCTGCACACAGGCTCCATTGCCGCTTTCCTGGAACCGGGCGCCGGCGTTGTTCGCAGCCTGCTGGAACAGGCCCAGGGCGGCTGCATGATCACTTATGACCCCAACATCCGCACCGACCTCCTGGGCAGCCACCATGAAGCTCTCTCACTCTTCGAAGGACTGGTGCCGCTGACGAACGTCGTGAAAATGAGCGACGACGACGCCCGCTGGCTCTACCCGGGCAAGGCCCTCGAGGACACCGCGAGCCACCTCATTGCCCTCGGCGCGAGCCTGGCTGTAGTGACCCAGGGCGCCAAGGGTTCGCTCATGGCCACCCGGCTTATGCAGCTCAACGTGCCGGCCATCCCGTCCAATGTCGCGGACACCATCGGTGCCGGCGACTCCTACATGTCGGCACTGATCATGGGGCTCCTTCTGCGCGGGAGCGACGGCCTGGCGCCCACTGTGCTCGAACGCATTGGCACCACGGCATCCATGGCGGCGTCCATCACCGTCGGCAGGCCCGGCGCCAACCCGCCGACGCACCGCGAGCTTCTGGCCGGAATGGCCCGCTAGGTATCAGTGGCTAGCCCTTCTCGGCGGCGTGCGTTCCTGCTGTGGACGCGCGCCGCCCTTCTTTTGCCTTCTGCCGGTTGTGCTTTGGCGTGCGCCGCGTCAGCCCGACGCCCACCAAGCACACCACGCCGCCGATCAATCCCCAGATGGTGGGAACCTCCTGAAGGACTGCCCAGGAGATCAGGATGGTGGTGCCCGGGACCAGATAGGTCGTGGCGGCGAGCTTCCCGGCCGAGATCAGGGACAGTGCGTACGCCCACGTCGTGAAAGCGATGGCAGTGGGGAAGATCCCCAGATACACAAGCCCCAGTGTCGCAGGCAGCGGTGCGGCCTGGACCTCGGAGATCAGCTGGCCGGTCCACGGCAAGCAACAGATGGTGCCCACCATGATCCCGAACCAGGTTGCCTGGCCTGCCGTGAACTTCCGGAGCACGGGCTTTTGCAGGATCGCGCTCACCGAGGCGAGCACGGCGGCAAGCAAGCACAGCAGCACTCCGGCGACATCCGCCGTCGAGCGTTGTCCGGAACCCAAGGCGATCATCGCCACTCCGCAGAACGCCACACCGCTACCGATCAACAGCCACCGGGGGAAGCCTTCCTTGAGGACGATGCCGGCGAGAATGGCAATCAGAATTGGCGAGACATTGATCAACATGGCGCTGGTGCCGGCGTCGAGCATGTGCTCCGCGGCGTTCAGGGCAACGTTGTAGCCGCCGAACCACATCACGCCGTAGGCCACGATCGGCAACCATTCCCGGCCCTTTGGCCAGACCTTCAGTGTCGGCAGCACTACGATTCCCAGCACGACGGCGGCAACCGCCAACCGTCCAAGGGTCAAGGAACCGGGGGAGAAGCTTGGGCCGACGGCGCGGATGCCCACAAAGGCCGAGGCCCAAAGGACCACGGTGACGATGACGGCGGCGATGCCCAGTTTGCTCATGGGTGCTCCAGGCGCGGGAGTGTTGCGCGGCGGCGTGCCCGGGGAAGGCTGGCCGGGTTCGGCCGGGGTAGTGGTTGTCATAGAGCCAATCTAGCCGTGGATGGCTGGGACGGGCTGGCGGTTTTCGGACGCGTCACAGCAAGAAACTGCCAATGTTTGACCCTCGCATTGACCAGGCCGCCGAGGGGTGAGATCTCGGCACATAAACCCTCTGAAAACGGCGAGACCTCACTCCTCGGCAGGCCGCGCAGACCTCGATTTGGGAATATCGCCATCTATGCTCTAAAGTTTTAGAGTCCAGTTCGGACGAGCGAGGAGCGGAAAGAACGCATAAAGCGTTGTTTCTTCTTGCAAAATCCGAATTGAGTTCAGGCCCCCATCGTCTAGCGGCCTAGGACACCGCCCTTTCACGGCGGCGGCACGGGTTCGAATCCCGTTGGGGGTACGCAAGGCAAGTGGTAAATCGGATGAAAAAAGTCTGGTAAGCTAGAAGCCTTGAAAAAAACGCGGTAGAGATACTGCAACGCAAGGCCCTGTAGCGCAGTTGGTTAGCGCGCCGCCCTGTCACGGCGGAGGTCGCGGGTTCAAGTCCCGTCAGGGTCGCTCTGAGAACCGAAGGAATTCGGTTCTCAAGGTGACATGTCACCTAGGCTCTGTAGCTCAGTTGGTAGAGCGTTCGACTGAAAATCGAAAGGTCACCGGATCGACGCCGGTCGGAGCCACCACTGGGAAGCATCAGTTCTTCGGAACTGGTGCTTTTCTTCTTTTAACGGGTTTCTAACTGCTTCAGCTCAACGGGACGGCGCAGTTGCTGTGAAACGTACGATTGCCACTTCGTTCATGTCCAAGAGCCTGCGTTCGCCCAGCTGCTCTTCCACGATCCAGAACAGGCCCAAGCGAGGCATGGTCTCCGTGACCGTCCCCCTGTGGCGCCGATTGCCCGACACCCAGCCCTCGATGACGTCTCCCCGCTTCAGATCTCCGCAGCGGAGGACCAAGGACTCTTTGACGTTTTCCATGCTCAATTTGCACCTTTCTGCGGCACGCGGCTTTTCGGTCCGAATAGGGGTTCCGGTTGGGTGAAGGTGGCCGGCCAATGTGTCCCGACCCGGCCGGCCACCGCCTGCCAGTGACTTAGGTTGGCAGGCACGCACCATGGGGCAGGAGTGGTGCCCATGGATGCGCTGCGTGACAGGTTGCCTTGGGCTGCTCCCCAACAGGGCTGCCTGTCACGTAAAGATAGTGACCCTTTGGGTGCCAACGTGACGCGAAATTTGGACCATTAACCCTGCAATTGAGGATCATCCGGGGCCTGGTTCGACGTCGGCACCCGGGCCGGGTGCCGACGCTCGCCAGTTGCTTCGTCCTTGCTTGGCCTCGGTGGCGCGCCTACGCCTTGAGCTTCGGCTTCACATCCTTGGTATAGATGCCTTCCAAGGCTCCCTTGAGGTCGGTCAAGGTTGCCTTGACGTCCGCTTTTTCGTTCATGATCTTGGTGGCGGCTTTTGCGAGTTCCTGATCCCCGCCGGGAAGGAAAGTGCGGGCGAAGTCCTGGGTTCGGGTGACTTTGAGCTGATCCACCACCGTGGCGAATTCAGGAGTCTGGGCGACGATTGCGGAGATGTCCGCGTCTTTGGCCACCGGCATGTACCCCGTAGCCGCGGACAGGGTGGCCGTGCTTTGCGCGTTGGTGACAAAGGTGATGAATTTGGCGGCCGCCAGCTGCCGCTCCGGCGTCGTCTTGCTGGCGATTACCAGCCCGGAACCGCCCGTGGGGCACACTGGCGAGGCTGAGACGGATCCTCCGGGAAGGAACCCGACGCCGATCCTCATGTTTGCTTCCTTCGCCGCCTTCAGGGTGGCGGTGAGATCGGCCGACGAGCTGATGGTGGCGCTGACGGCACCGGCCTGTAAATCCGTAATGGCATTCTTGGACGACACCCCCGCCCACGCGTTCTTCACAATGGAGTCCTGGACCCATTGCATCGCGGCAACCGACGCTTCGGAGTTGGCGGTGATGTCCCACTCCTTTGACCAGCCTCCGCCTTGGCCCCACAGCACGTTCTGGAGTGTCCAACCGGCATAGCCAGCGATGGCAGGATACTGGTACGCGTTTTGGTAGCCGGGAGCCGAGGCATTTGCCGATTTGATCCTGGGCGCCCATTCAGCGAACTCTGACCAGGTGGCGGGCGCCTGTTCGGGAACGCCGGCGGCTTTGAAATGGTCCTTGTTGAAATAGAACAGCGGCGTTGAGCGGGCGTAGGGAACTGCCCACTGCTTGTTGTCGTGCTTGTAGTCGCTGATCAGGCCGGCTGCGTAGTCCGAGGTGCTGACCTTGACCGCTTTGAGGAGTTCGTCAATGGAGAGGATCGCACCGGACACGGCATAGCGGAACCACCAAACGTCGGAGGCAACTACGACGTCCGGGACCTCGCTGCCGGCCTGGGCCGTCTGGAATTTCTGCGCCACTTCCTCGTAGTTGGAACCACCGGTGATGAGGTTGACCGTGATGTCCGGGTTGGCTGCATGGAACGCCTCGATCAGCTTCAGCTCCGTTTCCCGGGATTTTCCGGGGTGGCTGGACATGAAACTGATGCTCGACGCGGGCTTTACGGTGGACCAATCGCTCGCAGCAAGCTCCTTGGCGGCAGTCCCGCTGCCGTCAGTGGATGGTCCTGCGCAGGCTGCGAGGGCTGCGGCGCCAACGCTTGCGCCGGCCAGAGAGAGGAATTGCTTCCTGGAAAGTGGTGTGGACATTGGGGAGGTGCCTTCCTGTTGGTTGGTGGCGCGCTGCGCGGACCCGGGAGTTTGGTTGTTCAACCTGTCACCGAGCCCTGCGTGAGCCCGGAGACGATGTACCGCTGCAAGGCAGCGAAGATGAGCAGAATGGGGACGAGGACAATCACGGCGCCGGCCATGAGCATTCCCCAGTTCTGTGTTCCGCCGTCGCTGTTGACCAGTTGGGTCAGTCCCACCGGGAGCGTCATCATGTCGGGGCGATCGGTGACGATCAGCGGCCAGATGTACTCGTTCCATTCCGAAACGATGGTTACCAAGGCCACTGTTGCGATGCTGGGCACGGAAACGGGAACCACGATCTTCCACAGCTTGCGCCAGTGGCCTGCCCCGTCAATCTCAGCTGACTCCAAGATGGCCTGCGGCAGGGTGAGGAAGTGCTGGCGCAGCAGGAAGGTCCCGAAAGCCGTTCCCAGGCCGGGGAGGATAATCCCCCAATACGTGTTCAGGCCTCCCATGCCGGCAATCAGTACGTAGTTCGGGAGCACGGACACCTGGGGCGGGACCATGAGCGCTACCAGGATCAGCAGGAAGATCACTTTCTTGAACGGAAAGCGGACAAAGACCAATGCGTAAGCCGTGAAGATGGCCAGGATGCATTTGATCGTGGAACCGATCACGGTGACGATGACGCTGTTCAGGAAGAACCTTGCGAACGGAACTGTGGATGCCGCGTCCGCGTAGTTCTGGAAGCTCGGGTTCTTGGGAAGCAACGTCAGGTTGGTTGTGACAATCTCCCCGGGCGCTTTGAGGGACGAGAGCATCATCCATAGCAGCGGAACAAAGACGACGAGTGTTGCCAGGATGAGGGGGAGGTAGCCTCCGGCGATCGTCCGGCCCAGGTTCTGCCGGGAGAAAGGGCGATCGCGGTGTGGCACAGTTTCAGCGGTAGCGCTGCTCATGAGTAGTGAACCTTTCGTTCCACGAATCGCAGCTGGACGGCAGTCATGATGAGCAGTGCGATGAACAGCACAACCGAAATCGCTGCGGAGTATCCCGCCCGGTTATAGGAACCGAACGCTTGAAGGTAGGAGTCAAAAATCAAGGTGCTGGTTCCGTTGCCGGACGGGGTCATGATGCGGATGATGTCGAAGGCCTGCAGGGAGCTGAGCAAAGTGGTGATCAGCAAGAAGAATGTTGTGGGGGACAAGAGCGGAACCACAATCGACCTGAACCGCCGCACGCTGCCGGCTCCGTCCAGCGCGGCCGCCTCCATGAGCTGGGGAGGAATGGACTGCAGCCCTGCCAGGTAGACAACGGCGCAGTAGCCGAGGTTTTTCCAGACGTAAACGATGATGACCATCGTCAAGGCCAGGTTTGGATCGTTGACCCACTGGGGGCTGGCTTGCCCGATTCCCCGGAGAAGCCAGCTAAGAACGCCGTAGGTCGGGTCGAAAATAAAGAGCCAGACCAGACCGACGCCAACCCCGGACAGGACGTAAGGGGCAAAGACCACCGCTCGGGCAAACGTTCGGCCCTTGAGTCTCTGGTTCAGGGCCAGGGCAACCACGAGGCCCAAAGCCATAGCGCCACCGACCGTTGTGACGGTAAAGACGGCGGTTACTCCCAGGACGTTGGACGCATCAGGGGAGCTGAAGAACTCCACATAGTTCCCCAATCCCACGGCGGTAGCACTGGCGGCCCCCAACGTCCAATCCAAGGTCGAATAGTAGATATTCGTGAGGAGCGGACGGTAGGTAAACAACAGGATGAGTAGAACGTTTGGTGCCGCGAAAGCGATAAAGACCAGCGCGTCCCTTCGGGCGCGCCGGTTCCACCGCCGGTTTCTGGCGGGGCTTGCCGGTCCATCCTGGTCCGGGGGGTCAAACCCTTCTTTTGCACTGCCCGGAGATTTGGGCGCGACCTTACTTAAAACTTTTGCGTCGACAGCACTCACCGCAGACCTCTGACTTCATCGTCACTGCTGTCCGGGCGCAGCTGAATCTTTTGTAGGTTCGTTCAGGTTTTTGGGCGTATGACCTGACAATCTAACCTCATGTCATTCGACAACCTACACGGTAGTCAGCCAAGTGCACAAGGGCCGTTTTCGGTGGGCCCCATACGCAGATTTCCATGGAATCCGGCCTCTGGGGGGCCTTCTCAATATCATGTAAGAACGTCCTGACAAGCGGGTTTTCCAAATTTTGCACAAACGTGCAAAGTTGTTGACCATATGTTTCCTGACTCTCAAGAATTGAGCCACCGGCGTATGGCCGGTACTTGAAGCTGCACTGAAACGTTCCTGGAACATCCCCTGCCCACCGGATTTCCCGAACAGACTCCGCATGGCAGTTGAGGGAAAGCGACGAAAGTTGAACAGGAGCATGACGTGATCTTCAGCGCAGAAACGCAATGGTGGCAGATGTGCCTCGCCCTGGCGGTGGCATTGCTACTGTCCACGGCCATAGGTTTCGAACGGCAGAGCAAGAACAAATCCGCCGGCATGCGCACGCATGCCATGGTCGGCCTCGGCGCTGCCCTGTTTATGGTTGTCAGCAAGTACGGTTTCAGCGATGTGCTGATGGTGGACCTGGTGCGCCTGGACCCCTCCCGGTTGGCGGCCCAAGTAGTTTCCGGTATCGGCTTCATCGGAGCCGGGCTGGTGTTCGTGCGGCGCAATCAAGTCCGTGGCCTCACCACGGCAGCGTCCATTTGGGTAACTGCAGCGGTTGGTACCTCCGCTGGAGCGGGGCTGGTGCTGCCTGCCGTCTTTGTCACTTTTGCGCACTTCATCATCGTCTACGTCTATCCGGTGTTGAGTGGAAAGCTTCGTTTCGGTTTGCCCGACCAATGGCTGCTCAGGGTGACCTACTTGGACGGTGTAGGGGCGTTGAGGGATATTCTGCGCACGTGTACCGAGCAAGGATTCAGGATCCAAGGGTTTGCCAACGCACAAGGTTCGGCAGACGCGAAGGGAATCATGAATCGGCTGATGCAAGGCTCTTCGGACTCCGCTGTCGTCGCGGATTTCATCGAAATTGAGTTGGAAATCGTAGGTACCGCGCCCGGCTCGGATATTGTCGGCAGGCTTTCCCAGCTCGGCTCCGTCACCGAAGTTTCCGTCGTTGACGAGGCCGAATAGCCCCCTGGAGGTGGAATTCACGGCGACTTCCGCATCCAATCCATCACCAATTCATGACCACTAAGGAAGAACCGATGATCGAGATTCAAGGCCACCGCGGAGTGTTGGCTACACGGCATGGAAACACTCTGGCGAGCTTTGTGGAAGCCCTTAGGCTTGGGGTGGATGCCATCGAGGTCGATATTTGGCTCACGGCAGATGGGCAGCTGGTTCTGCGCCACGATGCCATCATTCGGGATGAGGACATCCGCCGGCGGACTCTACGTGAAGCGGCCGTTGAGAAGCATCCTGCAACGATCACCGACGTAGACGTAGAAACCCGCTCGCCCACGCTGGCGGAAACACTTGCCCTCCTGCGATTCGCCAATGCCACCGGCGTCGTCCTGGATATCGAAATCAAGACCGAAAGCACACCGTGGGATGAGTACGGCCAAGCAATCGTGTCGGCGCTCTCAAAGGTCCTGAAAGCCCACCAGCACGAACAGGCCTTGCGCGTCCGCAGCTTCGATCCGCAAATCGTTCGAGCCTTGTCTGCCATGCTGCCGGATGTACCCGCGATTGCCCTCAGCCGAGCCAATCCCGGCCAGTCACTGGGGCTGTACCCTTCTGAGCCGGAAGCCTTGGTGCATGCTGCCCTGTCCACCGGGGCCGCCGCCGTGGCGCCGGAGTTCAGTATCCTCAACCGCGAACTGGTGACGGCGGCGCAGGCGGCCGGGCTGAAAGTTTATCCATGGACCCTCGTTTCCGAGGAGCAAATAAGCTCAGCGGTTCAACTCGGGGTTGACGGAATTTGCGTCAATGACGTTGCTCTGGCGCAGCGAGCGTTGAGAGCCCATGCGGTGAAGCTTCCAACGGCCCGACCCATATCGCTGCCTCTCTTGGATTCCGTAGCCGTCTTTTGAACCGGTGTTCCCTCATCAGCCCGGGATCAGCGTGGCGAGCCCCCTGTATCCATCAGCGGTGTGTGCCGGGGCAGCCCCAGGAGTTGGGGTTTTGTTGGCAGGTGTCGGCGACGAGGGCTTTTTCTGTTGTCCAGACTCGGATGGTTTTGGGTGGGGTGGTGAGGTCCAGGGTTCCGTTGATGGGTAGGGGTGGGCCGTTGTTGACGGAGTAGGTGCCGGTGAAGGTGGTGGTGAGGGTGGCTTGGTAGTTGCCGGTTTGGGTGTAGTTGTGGCTGGTGCGGGTGTTGGTGGTGAGCCATTGGGTTTGGGGGATGGAGTACCCGGCGGCTGGTGTTGGTCCGAGGGTGGTGCTGTCTCCGAAGGTGTAGGTGTAGTTGGTGGGGGTGGCGGTGAGGTGGACTGCTTGGCCGAGGATGGTGATCTGGAAGGTTTGTTCGGTGGTGGTGGTGTAGAAGTTGGTGGGTCCGCCTTTGAGGGTGTGGGGGAAGGGTTGGGCTTGGAGGGTTCCTGGGTTGATGGGTTGTTGGCGGAAGTCGTTGAGGATCCGGGCGGCGATGGCGGGTAGGACGTTCTGGGGTTGGGGCGCATAGAGGCAGGTAGGCCCGCTGACCGGGATCCAGTTGGTCCAGCCGGGGTTGGTGATGAATTTTGGTGCTTGTTTCCAGATGACCGGGGTGCCGGCTTGGCCGCTTGCCGTGGTGGCTGGGCATTGGAGTGACAGGCAGCCTGGATCCACGGTGTCGGGCCCGTCCGCACGGCAGTGGGTGTCGGCCATGTACTGGTTCGGGTCCTCGTTCTCGGGAGGTGTCCCGGGCTGTGGTTCCGATTTGCCCGTTTCCGGGTTGAAGACGAATGTGCCGCGGACACGAATAGAGGTTTCACCTCGACCAACACTGATTGGCCCGCCATCTTCACTTGAGGCGTGTGCCGACATTGCCACGCCCCATTGAGTCGCCACGATCAGAATGAGGACAGCAACACGAAATGTCTTCACGCCTAGCCAACGATCATTCCGTTGTCAGTAACCTGCCATGATCCATCTGCGAATTTGGCAAAGACTGCCTCGGCTATGTTGGATGCCGCTGTGGGTGCCTTGCCCACGGTCCCATCGGCATTGTGATAGCTGGTCTCACTCTGTATGACTTGGACCTTGGCTTCTTGGATGCCTGTTCCGTCTACCCATAGAACATCGATTACTGGGGTCGAGATTTGTCCGCCGACCATCCATCGTCCCTGGGCATAGTTGCGTTCCAGAGCTTCCTTGTAGGCGGCGGCCACAACGTTGGAAGTATCGGTGATCTCAATCCAAGGATCCAGATCACCGCTTTCCGTTGCGTACGAGAAAGTTGCGTACCAATACCCAATAAACGCCTCCAGCCCCGCCTTCGAGTTCTCCTTGGCCAACACGGGCATCACCGGCACCGGCACGTTCTGGGCCTTGCCCTTCGCGTCGGCCGGTTTGTACGCGGCTGGTGCGCTGGCCGAAGCAACAGGTGACGAAGAGCTCGCGGTGGGTGACGCCGTCGTCGGGCTTGTTTCGGAAGGCGTGGTGCCCGGAGAAGCGCCGCCCTGACAACTGCTCAGAAGCAAAGCTGCGGCTACAAAAATGCCGACATATCGGGCGCGGGCGGACGGAAAAAGGGCAAACGAAGGGCGTGGCATGACAGGCTCCCCAGCGGCTGTTTTGGCGATGTGTCGGCCAGTCTAGGTTGGCGCGTGGACCACAACCCAGTCAGCGGAAGAGCGTTGTGGATAACTTTCCTCTGTTCACCGTTGGCATGCCGGGCGTATTCTTGCCTCGCCGGTTCGTCATCGCACGCATCCTACGGGGGACATCATGGTCACGATCACACGCCCAAGCACGTCCAGGCCCAGCGGCCTCCTATCAGCAGCGCTCCTGGTCCTAACCTTGACCCTCAGCGCCTGTTCCTTTCCGCTGCCGGTAGCGACGCCTATCGCGTCGTCGTCGGAGGCGCCGGCAGCCCAAACGCCCAGCAGCAACCCATCTGCCGACATCAGCGCAAGTCCCGAACCGACGTCGGGATCTTCCTCGGGAACCGGCGGTGTCTATGGCGAGTTCACCTCGTTGTCGGAAGCGTGTATTTCCGTGAGTGCCACCATGCTGAGCGTGACCATCCTGCCTTTGGCCGCACTGGTGGGCGGTAAATCCGAGGACATTGAGAAAGCCAAACAGGAACTGTCCCAAATGCAGGGGAAAGTTCCCGAAGAACTGAAGCCCAGCTTTGAGAAGTTGCGGGCCTTTACGGAAGCGGCAGGAACGGACTTCAGCAAGTACGGAGAACCGGAGTTTGAAGAATTGATGAAGCCCATTCAGGACTGGATGGATAAGAACTGCAAGTAGGCGGCGCCGCGCGCACTCCCTCGTCTCCCAAAGCGTCAGAGCTAGACGCTAGGGTGGTACTCAAGAGAAGGGGAGTGCTCCATGGAAGACCAGAACGTGCGGCTTGATCCCGTGCCTGGGGACGAGATCCTCGGTACCGGGCGCACCATCATCTCCGAGGCGGCCGTGGCCAAAGTAGCGGGCATCGCTGCCCGTTCAGTGCCAGGCGTCTACTCCTTGGGCTCAGGTCCTTCGCGTGCACTCGGCGCGATTCGCGATGCCGTGGGCAGCTCGGATCACGCAGCCGGTGTCCGCGCCGAGGTCGGCGAGACCCAAGTAGCGGTAGACATCAACCTCGTGGCCCTCTACGGCCATCCCCTCCATGGTGTTGCCAACCAGGTCCGTGCCGCGGTGTACCAGGCGGTGGAGGAACTTGTGGGGTTGCAGGTCATTGAGGTGAACATCGAAATCAACGATGTCTACGTGGCACCACCGGCCAAGCCTGTTGGTGCCAAGACCGTCCTGGCCGAAAGGGAGCCGCTCCAGTGAGTATGACCGTGGTGGGTATCGCTATTGGCGCCTTCGTGGCGTTCATGTCCTTCTCTTTCGGGCTGTGGGGCTTCCTGATTTCCCTGCTGTTCATGGGAATCGGTGCTTTGCTGGGCCGCGCGGCTGAGGGCAAGCTGGACCTCCGGAGCGTGCTGGACGCCATTACGGGCCGGCGCTCCTCGTCATGAGCGTGGCTGAGGCTGTGGAATCCACCACCAGCCTGGCCGGCCATAACCGGATCAGTACCCAGGCTTTGACATCCTTGGCCAAGGCCGCGGCCGCCGAGGCCCTCGGAGTTGCGCCCAGCGACATCCGCGCCGATTGGTCGGACGACGACGGCCTGCTGGCTTTGTCGATCGTCGCACCCATCAGCATCCCCGCGTTGAGCGAAGTGCTGCGCAATCCACAGCGCGTCCAAGGCTTCGGCGGCTCCATTTGGGACCGCGCAGTGACGGCAAAGGCTGTTGTCCTCGAAACCGTCACCCGCCTCAGCGGCTCGCAGCTCAGCAGGGTGGATATCAGGATCAGCGGGGCCCAGGTGACGGAGGGAGGACGCGTTCAGTGACACAGGATCAACAAACAGAGCCTTTGGCCGGGGGCCACGAAACAGGAGCCAGCCCGATTGCCGGGGAGGACCCGGCCATGAGCCGCATCTTGCGCCGTGAGACGCATTCCTCCCGTGCCGGCGCGGCTGTGATCGCCGCTGTCCTGGTGATAGTTCTCTGCGTGTACGTCTTGTTGGAATCCGGTGTGCGTGCTTTGGGACAGCCGCCATGGCTTATCGATCCCGGGACTGCGGCGGAGCGGATCATCGCCCTTCCGGAGGGGATTTCGCCGCTCTTGCTCGGTGCTGGCGGTGCTGTCGTTGCGATGGTGGGACTCTTCTTCCTTCTTCAGGCTGTCCTTCCGGGCAGGCGTGCCAGGCATTTGCTGCGGGACCCGCGGATCGCCGTCGTGGTTGACGACGAAGTCCTCGCCTCGGCGCTGGCTCGTCGCGCACGTACTGCCGCGGGCGTGAGCCAAGAGCAGGTCATGGTGGTGGTCTCACGGCAAGTGGTCGTGGTGAACGTCCGGCCGACGTCCGGCAGCAGGGTCAGTCAAGAGGCGGTGCTCACGGCTGTGCAGTCTGAACTGGAAGAAATGTCGTTGCTTCCCATGCCCGCCGTCCGCGTTAACCTGGCGTCGTCGGGGGTGGTCGGAGCGTGAACGGAACACCGCGCGCACTCAACCGGGTGCTGCTGTTCATCATCGGCGCCAAGCTCCTGGCAGTGGGACTGCTCCTGGTGCTTCTAGCCACCGTGCCTGCTGTGGCCACGTGGTGGCACGGCTGGTCCGCTGCCGTGTGGGCCGCGATTGAGGACACTTTCCGGCAGACGCGTTTCCCGGGTCGTGAGGAAAGCTGGCTCTGGATCGTAGCGGGTTTGATCGTAGTAGCCATCATCATTGCGATGGTGGCCTGGCTTTCACAGCAAGGCAAAGGCCGGGCAAACCTGTTGGTGGCCAGCGACGACGACAGCGACATCGACGGCGACGTCAGGATCGGCGGTGGCGTCGCGGAGCAGGCACTGAGGGCAGCACTGGCTGAGCGACAGGATCTGGCCGGGGCCTCCGTGGCCACGTACGAGTTCAAGGGTCAACCAGGGCTGAGGGTGCGCATCCAACCCAGGCAGGGTGTGGCGCCGCACCTCCTCGCAGCGGAAGTGTCACGACTGGTTGAGGCATTGGATCTGGTGATCGGCAAGAAGACGCCCGTGCTCGTGCACATAGTGTCGGGTACGCGCGCCAAATTCACCAAGGCCGAAAGAGTTCGTTGACCGCGCGGCGCCTCCGGGCGTCAATTTTTCCAATTGTTGCGGGCAAAGCGTTTTGCGTTGCCAAACGCTGGCTCTGGCAATAGCTTGAAAGCAAAGGGGGATACCCTCCCTTGGCACGCATCGATTGCTTCGCGATGATCAGTACTTCCGGAGCAGCCGACGTCCAACCGTCACAGAGGAGAGCAGCATGAGTGAAGAAACCACGGGCGCCGAAGCGGTAAATGGCGCGGCAGAAAACGCCAAGGATGCAGCAGGCGAGGCCCTCGAAAACGCGAAGGAATTCGCCGGAGACGCAGTGGAAAACGTCAAGGAATTTGCTGGCGATGCTGCGGAAAACGTCAAAGAGTTTGCTGGTGACGCTGCAGAAAACGTCAAGGAATTCTTTTCCGGGGACGTAGCGGAAAATGCTAAGGAATTGGCAGGCGACGTCGCGGAGAAGTCCAAGGAATTCGCCGGAGAAGCCGCCGAAAACGTCAAGGGCCTCGGCGCCAAGATCGCCGGATTCTTCAAGGGCGACAAGTAAACCCTGCCTCATTTCGCACACGGATGGCAGCTCGCAGCAGTCGCGGACAACCGCGCGGATGTGGGCTGCCATTCCGCTGTCCTCAACCAGTAGCCTGAATCCCATACACGAAGGACAGGAGGCAGCCGGTGGCTGGAACAACGGTGCTTGACACGACCCTGACGGGGCTGATGGCCGAGCTGGCCGCCCTTGAGGAACCCCGGGCCCGCGAAGTCAACGAGAAACACGGCGACGACCATGGGGTGAACCTCGGCAAGCTTCGCGCTGTCGCAAAGAGGCTGAAGACCCAGCACGACCTCTCGCAGGAACTGTGGGACACGGGCGACTCTGCTGCGCGGTTGCTGTCACTCCTGATTTGCCGCCCCAAGGCCTTCGGGCGGGATGAACTCGATGCCATGCTGCGGGAAGCCCGCACACCCAAGGTTCAGGACTGGTTGGTGAACTACGTGGTGAAGAAGAGCCCGCACTCCGAATCATTGCGTGGGGAGTGGTTTGCCGATTCCGATCCCGTGGTGGCGAGTGCAGGCTGGGCGCTGACGTCCGAACGGGTGGTCAAGAAGCCCGAGGGCCTGGAATTGGCCGCGTTGCTGGACATCATTGAGTCCGACATGAAGGATGCGCCCGAGCGGCTGCAGTGGGCGATGAACCACTGCCTTGCGCAGATCGGGATCGAACACCCCGAGTACCGCGAGCGGGCGCTGGACATTGGTGAGCGACTGGAGGTCCTCAAGGACTATCCGACGCCGCCAAACTGCACGTCTCCGTTTGCGCCCGATTGGATCAACGAGATGGTGCGGCGCCGGGACAACCCGTAGGGAGCGGTCAGTTCCTGTTGCGGTGCATCATCCGGTAGGTAATCTCTGCGAGAAGTTCCTCATCCGAGAGGTGGGATGCCCTGGCGATGGGCGCTGCCGGAACAGCCACTCGCGGGGACCCTTGGCGTGAATCATCGCCCGTGCGCATGTCGTCCGGGGTGATCATGTCCGGGGCGAAGTTGGACTTCCCTTTGAGGACTTCCGAGACGGATCCGGCCCGCCAACCAAGGGCGTGCTCAAGCTTGCGTTGGTTGATTTCCTGGGTCCGGCGTGTTCCGGACTCCAGCGTCCGCACGGTCTTGATGGCGGTTCCCGCCTGCTTGGCCAACTGCACCTGGCTCAGACCTTGCGCCAGGCGCTCTTCTTTGATCAGACGGCCAATGGTTTGCAGTGCTTCAAGTTCATCCACGCTTCCCACTGTTCCATAGGCAACACTGGGTAAACAAATCGCGCGCCTTCTTCGACTCAAACGTGACCCGCCCGAAAATCCGGCATTCGAGGCTGAGTGCGAGTCGGAAATGTCAATGCTCAGGCTGCTTGGTATCGTTGTGGTCACTTTGCGTGTAAGCGCTTGCATTTTTAGTGCGACCATGGCTAGTGTGAGCCTCACCACATCAACCGCATCGCGGAAATACCTGGTCCACTCACTGAGGAGTTCCCAGCATGAAATCCAAGAAGTTCCTGCTTCCGGCAGCGATCGCCGGAGTCCTGGCTATGTCCCTGACCGCCTGCGGCGGCGGCGGAGGAGGCGGCGGCACCAGCTCAGGCGGTGCCAGCGGCGACGCAGCCAACAACCTCGACGGCCGCGGGCCGATCACGTATGTCCAGGGCAAAGACAACAGCAACGTTGTCCGCCCGCTCATCGAAAAGTGGAACGCTGCACACCCCGATGAGAAGGTGACCTTCAAGGAGCAGTCCGACCAGGCCGACCAACAGCACGATGACCTCGTTCAGAACTTCCAGGCCAAGAACACCAACTACGACGTCATGAGCGTCGACCTCATCTGGGTAGCGGAATTCGCCGCCAAGGGATGGCTTCAGCCGCTCAAGGACAAGACCGCAATTTCCACGGACGGCATGCTCGAGTCCACCGTGAAGAGCGCCACCTACAACAACACGTTGTACGCGGCCCCGCAGAGCTCCGACGGCGGCATCCTGTACTACCGTGGCGACCTCGTCCCCACCCCGCCCAAGACCTGGGACGAGATGATGGGCATGTGCGACATCGCCAAGCAGAACAACATCGGATGCTACGCAGGCCAGTTCCAGAAGTATGAGGGCCTGACGGTCAACGCGGCCGAGGCCATCAACTCGGCCGGTGGCAAGATCGTTGACGATTCCGGCAAGGCAGCCGTCAACTCCGACGAAGCCAAGGCGGGCCTGAACAACCTGGTCGCAGCATACAAGGACGGCAACATCCCCACGGAGGCCATCACCTTCCAGGAAGAGCAGGGACGCCAGGCGTTCGAATCCGGCAAGCTCCTGTTCCTCCGCAACTGGCCGTACGTCTACAACCTGGCCAAGACGGACGGTTCGTCCACTGTGAAGGACACGTTCAAGATGGCTCCGCTTCCCGGTAAGGACGGCCCCGGCGCCTCCTCCCTGGGCGGGCACAACATCGCCATGAGCGTCTACTCCAAGAACAAGGCAACGGTCACGGACTTCATCAAGTACATCGCCAGTGAAGAGACCCAGCGGTTCTACGCAACCCAGGGTTCCTTGGCCCCCGTGCTGACCAAGCTGTATGACGATCAGGAACTCGTAGCCAAGCTGCCGTACCTGCCTGTCCTGAAGACATCCATCGAGAACGCGGTTCCGCGTCCCGTGACGCCGTTCTACCCCGCAGTCACCAAGGCTGTTCAGGACAACGCATACGCAGCACTCAAGGGAGAAAAGACCGTAGACACGGCAATCTCCGACATGCAGAAGGCAATTGAGTCGGCCGGAGCAAAGTAACCACCCGGGCCGCAGTCCGGCCGCCCGTTCCTGACGGACGGGCGGCCGGACTGACGGCGACGGCCTTCTCCCTGACAGGAGTCTTGACATGTCAACAGAACTACAAAAACCGCAGACGACGGCGGCTGCCGACCATAAGCTGCCGGGTCGCGAAAGCGCCGACAGGAAACAAGCCACGCAGGGTCGCTGGGCGTACACGCTCCTCGCACCGTCGCTGATCCTGCTGGCGATCGTGATCATCTATCCGGTGATCAACGCGATCGTCATGTCCTTCCAAAAGGATTCCGGCCTTGACCCGGCCACGGGCTTCTTCTCCGAAGGCGGCCCGGCAGGCTTCGACAACTACATTCACTGGCTTTTGCAGCAATGCTCGGCGCCTGGCGGCGGCACAGTAGCTTGTCCTCCAGGTACCCTGGGAGCCCAGTTCTGGGACTCCATGGGAACGACCTTCTTCTTCACCATTGTCACGGTGGCCTTTGAGACCGTCCTTGGCTTCTGGATGGCAATCATCATGGCGCGTGCTTTCCGGGGCCGGAGCCTCATCCGCGCAGCCGTCCTGGTGCCATGGGCCATCCCCACGGCCGTTACCGCCAAGCTCTGGTTCTTCATCTTCGCGTTCGAAGGCATCGCCAACAAGCTCTTCGGCACACAGATCCTGTGGACGGGTTCCGAGTGGCCTGCCAAATGGGCCATCATCATTGCCGACGTCTGGAAGACAACGCCGTTCATGGCGTTGCTGATCCTTGCCGGCCTGCAGCTGATTCCGGATGAGGTCTATGAAGCTGCCAAGGTGGACGGCGCTTCCACCTGGCAGCGCTTCCGCCTGATCACGCTCCCGCTGGTGAAGCCGGCCCTCATGGTCGCCATCCTGTTCCGCGTGCTGGATGCCCTGCGCATGTACGACCTCCCGGCCATCATGACCCAGGGAGCCAACGGCACCACCACGCTCTCTATTTTGGTGGTGCAGCAGATCCGGCAAGGATTCAATACCGCAGCGGCGCTATCGACCATTACCTTCATAGTGATCTTCCTCGTGGCCTTCATCTTTGTCCGCTTCCTCGGGGCCAACGCGGTAGATGCCGCCACTACGTCCGGAAAGGCCAAGTGAGATGACCACCGCCACAGCTTCAAGGACTTCCACCACCCCCACCGACCGGCCCAGGCGCCCGTTCAACTGGGGATCGTTCCGCACGTACGTCAGTGCGGTCATCATCCTTATCTGGTGCCTTGCACCGTTCTATTGGATGGTTGTCACAGCGTTCCGGGACGTCGGATACACGTTCGACACCACCCCATTCTTCACCCACGTAACCTGGGACAACTTCACCACGGTGTTCGACGAGAGCCTGGGCAACCACTTCGGTAAGAACCTGTTGAACAGCCTCATCGTGGGCGCCGTGACAACCGTTGTTGCGCTGGTTGTGGGCGTGTTCGCGGCCTACGCATTGGCACGCCTGAACTTCCGGTTCAAGTTCGTAGTCCTCGGCTTCATCCTGGGAGCTTCCATGTTCCCCGGTGTTGCCTTGGTTACCCCGCTTTTCCAGTTGTTCACGAACATCGGCTGGTTCGGTACCTACCAAGCACTGATCATTCCGAACATTTCCTTCGTGCTTCCACTGACCGTGTACACGCTGACATCGTTCTTCCGCGAAATGCCGTGGGAACTCGAGGAAGCGGCACGCATCGATGGCTGCACCCAGGGCCAGGCATTCCGCAAGGTGATTCTCCCGCTGGCAGCTCCTGCCACTTTCACCACGGCTATCCTCGCGTTCATCGCATCGTGGAACGAGTTCCTGATCGCCAGCCAGCTGTCCAATGACGCGACCAAGACGGTCACCGTGGCCATCGCGTACTTCGCCGGTTCACAACCGCACCAGGAGCCGTACACGGCAGTCATGGCAGCGGGAACAGTAGTCACTATTCCCTTGGTGATCCTGGTTCTCGTGTTCCAGCGGAAGATTGTTGCCGGCCTGACAGCGGGTGCTGTCAAGTGATCAGTTCGGCGGACAAACGGCGGCAGGCTCCCGCCCGGAAAGCGGATCCGGACACCAAGCGTGTCCGGTCCGCCGAGGACTTCGACATCATCATCGGATTCCTGGGTTTCTGGGCGCTGGTCCTCCTGGTCACAACGATCGTCATGGAAGTCACCGGCCAGTCCGCCTTGGGCTGGGCGCTGGGTCTGCTGGCCGTCGTCCTCGCCCTGTGGGGAATTCTGCGCTTGCGCAAGAAGCTTCCCAGCAGGACCACCAGGCGCCTTAGCTGAGAAGTGCCTCAGCCAGGGAACGGCGAAACAACCTGCGCGAAATCGGCGAAGGGCATGCAGGCGGAATAGGCTGGAACGTGCCGTCTGGGAAGGAGCCCTCGGCTTTCGGCATGCACCAATGAGGGGGCTTAAGTGGCAAAAACGAACGAACGGTCCCAGCGGGGCGGCCACGCGGGCGTCAGTATCGAGGACGTCGCCGCCGCCGCCGGAGTTTCCACAGCAACCGTCTCCAGAGCGGTCAGGGGATTGCCCCGGGTTTCTCCGGCCACCCGGGAGAAGATTCTTGAAGTAGCAAGTTCCTTGGGGTACGTGGCGTCGTCGTCAGCTTCAGGGCTGGCGACGGGCCGCACCCGGACCATCGGAGTCCTTGCCCCGTTCGTCAGCCGGTGGTTCTTCTCCAAGGCCATCGAAGGCGCGGACAGGGAGCTGCACTCACGCAAGTACAACCTGTCACTGTTCAATCTGGGCGGCCACGGGAGCAACCGTGAGCGGCTCTTCAGCTCCACCATGGTCTATAAGCAAATTGATGCCCTTTTGGTGCTGTGCATGTCCCTGAGCGAGGACGAACTCGAACACCTCCACAAGATCGATATCCCCCTGGTAGTGGTGGGCGGCCACGTCGAGGATTGCGCGTACATCGGCATCAACGACTACGACGCCGCGTCAACCGCCGTGCGGCATCTCCTGGATTTGGGCCATACGGACATAGCGCTGCTCCATGGCGACGACGAAACGGACCTCAACTTCGACGTTCCCCGCGTCCGGATCCGCGCCTTCCAAGAGGTGATGGCAGACGCCGGGCTGGAAGTCCGCCCCGAATGGGACCAGTGGGGAGACTTCACGGTTGCCAGCGGGCAACAGGCCTTCAACCGGCTCTGGAGCATGCCCGGTCTCAAACCAACGGCGATCTTCTGCTCCTCCGACGAAATGGCCATGGGCGTGATCTTCGAAGCCGGACGTCACGGCATCAGGGTTCCGCAGGACCTGTCCGTCATTGGCATCGACGATCACGATTTCTCGTCGTCGTTGGGCCTGACCACCGTGGGGCAACGGCCTGACAACCAGGCTGAGCTGGGAACCAAGATGCTGCTGGACGAGCTGGACGGCATCTCCGGGGCAGTTCACTCGCAAGTTGCGCCCCACGAGCTGATAGTGCGAGAAACCACGGCCCCGCCGTCCCGCTAAGCAATTGTTAGCGCTCAGCTGGCCCGGGCCAGTTGACGGATGGGGATCCAGCGGGAGGCAAGCCTCCGGTAGGCGGCGGCAGCTCCGGTCATGTCGCCCTCGGCGAGGCACTCGATGCCGAGCCTGACGTCCATAGGTGATTCGTCCGGGTACACCTTGTCCGCCACCGCGCCGTAGTCCAGTTCCACCATCGACTGCACATGGAACAATTCCAGCCACTCGGTGAGCTGCGTCAAGTCATCGAGCATGTCCAGATCGGGCGCAGCCAGTGCCAGGTGGGCAACGGCGAAACGCGCCCGGTCCAAAGCCTCCGTCAGTGGCGTCCATACCCGGACAGTGAGGATGCGCCCCTCGGATTCCACCACGTCCTTCCGGTCTGACTCTGCAAACAGCGAGAACCAACTGAACGGGATGCCCCACGTGGACGCGCGGGTATGCACGCGCTTGGCGTCTTCTCCGGCGTTGATGCGGTCTATGCGGACTTGGTGCTTGTCCCGTTGCGAGACCGGGATCAGGAGGTCGGCAAGGGGGCTGTGCACACCATCCATGAGCGCGTTCGCCGCCAACCCGGCCCGAATCACCAGCTGGCTGGGGCAGTAAAGCAGCCGTCCGGCGTCGTGATCTTCTTTGTCCTGGGCGGCATGCCCCGGCGCGGCGTGCCGGCCGCTCGGGACGCGGGTCATGCGCACCAGATCCGTGCGTCCCGTGGGGAAGGGGTCGCCGCCGGATCGGGTAATGCGGCCCAGGGAGGCTTGCAGCTCGGCATTTTCGAGGGCGGCCCGGGAACCGATCTTGCCGCTCTCGGCCACGAGTTGGCGCTGCTGCTCGGCCGGGAACGCTTCGAGTGGCTCGTAAATGCGCAGCGACGAAGAGAACGGCAGTCCGGCCTGGCCCCGGTACAGGTTTCCAGTCATGTCCAGCCGGCCCCTTTCGTCGGTGAGTGGTTGTTAGTTTGCCAGCTCCACGATCACGGGAGCATGGTCCGAAGCACCCTTGCCCTTGCGTTCCTCGCGGTCGATCGAAGCGCCGGTAACGCGTTCAGCCAGCGCGGGGGATGCCAGACAGAAATCGATGCGCATGCCTTCCTTCTTGGGGAAGCGCAACTGCGTGTAATCCCAGTACGTGTAGACACCCGGCCCCGGAGTGTAGGGCCGGACGACGTCCGTGAAACCGGCAGATTCGAACGCGTGGAAAGCGGCGCGCTCCGGTTCGCTGACATGGGTGAAGGCGTTGTCGCGGAACAAGTCGATGTCCCAGACGTCGTCGTCGAACGGAGCGATGTTCCAGTCGCCCATGAGCGCGATCTGGGCTTTCGGATCGGACTGGAGCCATTCCGCGGCGTGGCCCTGCAGGACGTCCAGCCATTTGATCTTGTAAGGCATGTGTTCATCGTCCAGCGAGCGGCCGTTCGGCACGTAAAGGCTCCAGATGCGGACGCCGCCGCAGGTGGCAGCAATGGCGCGGGCTTCCTGGGCAGGGTCCTTGCCGGCCTTGCCGAACATCGGCTGGTCCACGAAGGTGCGCTCCACATCTTCCAAGCCCACGCGCGAAGCGATGGCAACGCCGTTCCACTGGCTCAACCCGAAGTGGGCAACCTCGTAACCCATGCGCTCAAAGAGCTCCCACGGGAAGTTTTCGTCCTTGCACTTGGTTTCCTGGATAGCCAGGACGTCGCAGTCGCTGCGCTCCAACCAGGCTTCGACGCGGTCGGCACGGGCACGGAGGGAGTTCACATTCCAAGTAGCAATCTTCACAGCCACTAACTTACCGAACTTGGCGCTGAGCGCATCCCCCGGCTGCTTATTGACCGGTCTGTTGCCGGGTAGGTCAGTGCGCGTACATCGGGGGCGAAGCGGCCAGCTTGCGGAGCCCGATGCCGGAAGCGATCAGCAAAATACCCGACAGAATGGCGAATACCGCCAGCATTCCCACGAGGGCCAGGAAGCCGACCCCCGGGTTGACCAGCACGACTATTCCGAACACCGTGGTGATGACTCCAGTCAGGAACCAGATACCCCAACTTCTGACGTAGCTCCTTGCGGCCAAGGACAGGACAAGCTGCGAGAGCCCCAGGACCAAAGCCCACAAACCGATGAGGACACCCACCGCTGATGCAGTGAAGCCAGGCCAGGCAACGGCCACAATGCCGGCGGCGATGGAGATGAAGCCACCCACCATGCTCCAGCGTGAACGCCCTGCGGGGTCGTAGAAGTAATGGGCCACGTTGGTGATGCCGTCAACGATCGCGAAGACGCCGAACATGATGACAACCACGAACGCCGTGGCGCTCGGCAAGGCGATGATCAGCAGGCCAAAGACAATGGCGAGGACTCCCCGGACCATCAGTGCCGTTCCCGAGTGCTTGTACATTCTGCGCGCTGATACGTCCGACATAAGGTCAGCGTAGCCATCACGGCCCGCTAACGCATCCCCTCGCGCCGTATGGCCGTGGCAATGGCCGCCGCACGCGTTTCCACGCCAAGTTTTGCGTAGATATGGGCCAGATGCGTCTTGACAGTTGCCTCGGAAATGAACAGCCGCTTGCCAAGGTCACGATTGCTGAGGCCCTCAGTCAACAGGCTGAGCAGCTCGGCTTCGCGCGGGGTGAGGATTTCGTCCGGGTTCCGGAGCTGCTGGAAGAGCCGCGATGCCACCGGAGCACTCATCACGCTCTTTCCCTGGACCGCACCCCGAACGGCGGCGAAGATCTCCTCCGGTGCGGCGTCCTTAAGCAGATAGCCCATGGCGCCGGCGTCCACTGCCCGGACGATGTCGGCGTCGGAATCATAGGTGGTGAAGACGATGATGGCTTGCTTCGGGTTTCGCTGCCGCAGCTGCTTGGTGGCCTCGATGCCGTCCATGCCCGCGCCCATCGCCAAGTCCATCAGGATCACCTCAGGGGCATGCTGTTCGGCGGCTTCCAGCGCTTCCTCGCCTGATGCTGCTTCACCGACGACGGCGAAATCCGCTTGGGTGCCGAGCAGCGCCTTAAGCCCGCTCCGGACGACGGTGTGGTCATCCACCAGGAGCACGGAGATGGCGGTCATGGGGCCTCCTTGGTTTCGGATCCGGTCACAGGCAACGGCAGCTGCGCCGCGATGATGGTGCCTTCACCGGGGGTGCTCTCCACATGCAATTCTCCGCCCAGCTGCTCGACGCGCTGCCGCATGGCCCTCAACCCGTAGCCTCCGGTTTCCGACGGCGGTGGCACCGCTCCGGGATCAAAGCCGCGGCCGTCGTCGAACACGTCCAAGGTGACGGAGCCTGGCAGGTAGCCAAGCGTCACGCTGGCGTGGGCGGCGCGGGCGTGCAGTTCGATGTTGGCCGCCGCACTCTGCGTGACGCGCAGCAGTGCGTGCCGAACCTCGGCCGGGACGTGGCGCGGGTCTCCGGTGACCTGTACGTGAATGTTCTCCACGTACTGACGGGCGGCGTGCTCCAGGGCATCCGGAAGCGGCCCGGTTTCGAGGCCTGGGGCAGAGAGTTCGTGGACCAGGCTCCGGGTATCGGCGAGGTTCCGGCGCAGGAGGCGGGTCGCTTTGCTGACTTCACCGTGAGCTGCGGGATCAGGCCAGGATCGCTGGGCGGCTTCGAGCAGAAGCAGGCTGCTCGCTAGCCCCTGGGTAACGGTGTCGTGGATTTCACGTGAAACACGCTCGCGTTCGGCGGTGATTCCTGCCTCCCGCTCGCTGGCTGCAAGTTGCTCCTGGGCTTGGGTGACGCGGTCTAGAAGTCTCCGTTGGAGGGCGGCGTCGCGCTCGATCTTGTCGTAGATCAGTGTGAGCAGGGCACCAGCGGCGAGCGGGCCGAGCAGCATCGCGATATCTGTCCAGTCGCTCATCCGGAAGAGCGCGACGGCGGTAGCAGCCGCCGTCGCGCCGCCCGCCACGTACGCGGGCCAGCCGCGGAAAGCAGTGCGGGTGAGGAAGAAGATGGCGAAGGAACACCACGCGAAGCTCGGGGCCACGATCACCAGCGCCGCCCACGCTGCCACCAAGGCAACCATCCACGGTATCCACGGCTGCCCGTTGCGCCCGGGGTGCCGTTGCCGGGCCAGTACTGCCGTCACGGTGTACAGGGCACATACTCCGGCTGCCAACGCCACGGTCCAGAGGTTATCGGCGGGGGAGTGGCGCATGACGTAGCGGACCGCGGAGGCGACCATCAACACGGCAAAGCCCACGTGGACCACGGCGTCGATCCGGCCATCGATCCGGCTGTCCGGCTCGGGCCGTGGAGGGGCTGATGACATGGGGTTCCGTTTCCGTTGGAGGCGTCCTTTCCATGCTAGGTCCCGCGCAGTTGTTGGTCTCTCCACCTTTTGGCTGATGCCGATGACGGAAGATGATTGTGGAGACAGCCGACACGGCATCACTTCCCGACCACCCCGGCACGGCTGCACCCGCCCATTGATAACCTCAATACACCGCCCGTGCGGCACACCATGCTATCCATCAAGGAGAGGACACCGCCGTCGATGAACTCGGCTGACCAGATCAACGACGTGTCGATGCCATGGGATGGCATCACCGTCGGAGTATTGCTCGATAGCCTGGGCCCGGACATTGTGCGCCCCTTGGCGTTGCCACACGGCCCCTCGGTGGCCGCTGGTTCGCCGTCCATCCATGACACCGACCAAGCTCACGTTGAGCTGACCGATGCTGTGTTGCTGGTGCCGGGCCGCCCGAGCGTTGATCTGCTGGACTGGGCTGCGGAGGCGAAGGTCGCTGCAGTCGTGGTGCGCGCCGGAGCCGTGGACGCTGAAACTCTCACTGCGGCGGCCAACCGCGCCGGTGTGACGCTGTTGGAGTGCAGCGAAGAACTCTCCTGGGGTCAGCTGTATACCCTGATCGACGCTCTGAGGGCGGTCACCGGTCCGGTGCTCGAAGAGGATGATCGGGCGGCAGACCTTTTCTCCCTGGCCAATGACATAGCTTTGCGGGCGGGCGGTGCGGTGGCTATCGAGGACCTTTCCATGCGGGTCCTGGCGTACTCCACGATTCCGGGCCAGGAAGTGGACGATCTGCGGCGGGACGGGATCCTTGGACGACGGGTGCCGGATCACCCAACCAACGCTGAGGACTATTCTGCTGTTTTGCGCGCTGAAACGGCCATCTGGATCCGTGACCAGCTCGATTTCCGGCCCCGACTGGCCATCGCGGTTCGCGACGGTGGCGAACCACTGGGCAGCATCTGGGTGATAGAGGGCGGGAAGCCTGTGACCCCCAAAGCACAAGAGGTGCTGGCCGAAGGCGCCCGCCTGGCTGCTCCGCACTTGGCCAAACTCAACGTCGCCGCGGACGCCGATCGTCGGCAGCGCGCGGAGCGGTTGGGGCAGTTGTTCCGCGGAACCGGACCCCGACGGCGGATTGCGGAGTCATTCGGGCTGCGCTTTGACGCAACTTCCACAGTGGTGGTCATCGGACGAGATGAGAACCCGACCCATTCGCGGGGAATGTCGGCGGCATCGGCCGCGGTACATGTCAGCGTTCTGCTGCGGATGGCGCTGTCCTCCTACCGGCTTCCGGCCGCAGTCGGATCCCTCGACGGTCAGATGGTCGCTGTCATCGGAACAGCAGCTGACTCTCCGGTGCTGCAATCAATTGCCGCCACCGTGCTGGCCAGGTCTGAGGAGAGCATTGGAGGTGGTTGGCGGGCAGGTATCAGCCGCACGCTGGAAAGTGTGGCGGACGTGCCGGTCGGATTCGCCCAGGCGAAACAGGCCCTCGACGTGGTGTCCGGCCCGTTCGGCCATGGGGAGATCGGCAAGCACCATGAGTTGGGGGCGTCGTTGTTCCTGCTGGAGGTGTTTGACGCACTTCAGTCCCAGTCCGCCTTGGACGCCGAACCGCTGTCCGTGGTGGCGGATCACGACAGCCGGCAGGGCACCGACTACGTCCGGACGCTGCGCAGTTGGATCGCGGCGCACTACGACGTCGCCCGCGCGGCGGAGGCGCTGGTGTTGCACCCCAACACCTTGCGGCACCGGCTACGCCGAATGGCTGAAGTGGTTGATATTGAGAACCCGGACGTGCGGCTTGCCCTGGCCTTGCAGTTGCGTCTGCAGGACATCAACACGGAGTTGGCCGGCTAGGTCCCGCGCTGTTCTTGGTCTCTCCGCCTTTTGGCTGATACGGCTGGCGGAAGGGATGAGCCCGGGGTCTGCTTCGGGCCGATGTGGCAAAGGTGCCGTCACGGAAGCATGGAGTTGTACCCAGTGCTTACTACGAGGAGAACTCCGTGAAGAAGTCCAACAAGATGATTGCCGCCGCTGCTGCCGGAGCACTGTTGCTCACCGGCGGAATCACGGCTGTTGCCAACGCTGTGGCGCCTGCGGCTCCCGTTGCCGCCCCTGCCAAGGCTGCTGCGGACGTTCAGCCCGCGCCGGAAAACGTGGTTGCCCAGAATCGCATCACCGTGGGCGCCTCGAGCAAAGCCGTGAACGCGGCGCTGGCCAAGTGCCAGACTGACAAACTGCCGTTCGTCACTGTTGCCCTGGTGGACCGTTTCGGCACCGTCCAGGCCCTCCTTCGCGGTGACAATGCAGCCGAGCACACCATTGAAGCCGCCAAGCAGAAGGCCTACACCGCCGCTGCCTTCGGTGCGCCCACCAGCGAGCTCGCCAAGCGCATCAACGGCAACGGCCCGTCCATTGCCGACCTCCCCGGCACCTTGTTCCTGCCCGGTGGCGTCCCGCTGAAGGTCAACGGCGTTTCCGTGGCCGGTATCGGCGTCGGCGGTGCTCCCGACGGCGCCCTCGACGAGGCCTGCGCTACCGCTGGCGCTGACGCCCTGGCCGCGAAGTAGCCTCGAAGGTATGAGTTTCTTGAAGACGCGCGGCCGTGCGGCGGGTTCGGTGATCGGTGCGGGTTTGCTGGTCGTCGGGCTCGCGGCCGGCTGCGCGCCGTCGTCACCGTCCGGGCCTGCCGGTTCAAGCCCGACGGCGGCCGCCCCACCTTCCAGCGCCTCTCCTTCCGGTCAAGTGCCGACTCAAGCAGCCCCCACCCCAGCGGCGTCGTCGAGCGCGGGTCCTGGCCCGGCGTCGTCGGCTGCTCTGCCGCCCACACTGTCACCGGAGGCCCAAATCGAAACCGACCGACTCCTGATCCTGGCCGCGAAAGCCAACGACGTTGCCAAGGTCCGTGACCTGATCGCGGCCGGCGGCAACGTCAACGCCAAGGACGACATCCAGGACTCCGCGTTCCTGTACTCCGGCGCGGAGGGCTTCAACGAGGTGCTGCAGCTGACCTTGTCGGCGGGGGCGGACGTGCGCAGCATCAACCGATACGGCGGCACGGCCCTGATCCCGGCAAGCGAACACGGGCACACCGAGACCGTTCGTATCCTCATCGCAGCAGGCGTGCCCGTTGACCACGTCAACAACCTGGGCTGGACCGCCATGCAGGAAGCCATCCTGCTCAACAACGGCGGACCCAAGCAGCAGGACGTGGTCCGGCAACTCCTGGCAGCGGGAGCCAACCCGGATATCCGCGATCCGCAAGGCCGAACCGCCCTGCAGAATGCAGAGCGGCTCGGATTTACGGAGATCGCGGCGCTGATCCGGGGCTAGACGGCCTCCAGCACGCTCACGTAATTGGCGATGCCCACGCCGCCCATATTTTGCACGGCTCCGCGACGGGCATGGGGCAGCTGCATGTCGCCCGCTGTGCCACTGAGCTGCATGGCGGCGATGACGTGCTGGGACACTCCGGTGGCGCCCACAGGATGGCCCTTGGCCTTCAGCCCGCCGGAGACGTTGACGGGGAGCTTGCCGTCCTTGTAGACCCAGCCTTCCGTGATGGCACGCGCCCCTTCGCCGCGGGGAGCCAGGCCCATGGCCTCGTACATGATGAGTTCGGCGATGGTGAAGCAGTCGTGGACCTCGGCGAAGTCCAGCCCCTCAATGCCGACACCCGCCATGGTGAATGCGCGCTGCCAGGACGCCCTGGTGGCGGCGAACTCGGTGGGGTCGCGCTTCTCCGCCGGGAAGAAGTCGTTCGCGTGGCCGAAACCAGCCAGGCGGACAGGTGCGGTTGCGCCGCCGGTTGCCGACGTTGACAGCACGACGGCGGCAGCACCGTCCGAGACCGGCGAACAGTCAGTGCGGCGCAAGGGTTCGGCCACCATGGGGTTCTTGTCGGAAATGGTCCGGCAGAACTCCTCGCCGAAGTCGCGGTGCATCTGGGCGTAGGGGTTGTCCATGCCGTTGCGGTGGTTCTTGGCGGCGATGGAACCGAGGACGTCGCCGAGGCCTTGGATGCCAGGACCGGTGATGCTTGCTCCGTAGCGCTTCTCGTAGTGCTTGGCGACCTCCGCGAACAGGCCCGTGAATCCGGTGGAGGATGCCTTTCCAGCCATCTCGTAGGAAGCCCCAAGCAAGGCGGCTCCCACAACGTCCGCGCCGGCGTCGGTCATCTTCTCCGCACCGATCACCAGCACATTGCGGGCAGTGCCGGCGAGCACGGCTTTGACGCCCTGCTGGAATGCGGCGGACCCGGAGGCGCAGGCATTCTCGGTGCGGGTTGCGGGGACGTTGGCCAGGTCTGCGGAGAGCTGGAGCGCCAAGGAAGACGTGAAGCCCAGCGGTTGCATGCCCGAATTGAACTGGCCCAAATAGATCTCGTCGATGTCCTTGGGGTCCAGCCCCGAGTTGCTGATGGCCTCGCCAGCCACCTGGACGATCAGCGACTCCAGCGTGTCATCGGTCAGTTTGCCGAACTTGCTGTGCCCCCATCCCGTGAGCAGGATGTCTTTTCCGAACTGGTCTTTCAAGCTCATGCGTTGGCTCCTTCGAGGGTGTTTTCTTCAGAGGCGAGCGCTACCGCGAACCCGGCCCCGGTCTTGCTGCGGATCTCATCCACGGTGACGCCAGGGGCGAGGCGCGTCAGCAGCAGGCGAGTGTCGCCGTCGTGCGCTTCTGCGTCCGGCGAGATGTCGAAAACCGCGAGGTCCGTGATGATCCGGTCCACGCAGTTGAGCCCCGTAAGCGGGAGGGTGCATTCAGCGACGATCTTGGCCGAACCGTCCTTGGCGTTGTGCTCGGTGAGGACCACCACGCGCGGTGTGCCGGCCACCAAGTCCATGGCGCCGCCCATGCCCTTCACCATCTTGCCGGGGATGGTCCAATTGGCGAGGTCGCCGCTGCCGGACACCTGCATGGCACCAAGGATGGCTACCTTTACGTGCCCGCCACGGATCATGCCGAAGGAGGTTGCGGAGTCGAAGATGCTGCCACCGGGGGTGATGGTGACGGTCTGCTTGCCCGCGTTAATAAGGTCCGCGTCTTCCTCGCCCTCATAGGGAAACGGGCCCATGCCCAGCAGCCCGTTCTCGCTCTGGAGGACCACCCGCACGCCGTCAGGCAGGTTGTTGGCCACCAGCGTGGGGATGCCAATGCCCAGGTTGACGTAGTCGCCGTCGTTCAGTTCTTCTGCCGCAATCGCGGCCATTTCGTCCCGTGTCCATGCCATGGTGACGTGCTCCTTTTCTTTAGACCGCGAGGGTTTCAGGCTGCGGCCGGACCGTGCGCTGCTCGATGTCCTTGACCCGTGCACTCGCCTGCACCAGCCGCTGGACATAAACACCCGGGGTGACGATGTGATTGGGGTCCAGCTCGCCCGGCTGCACGATGACCTCGGCCTCTGCGATGGTGACGGCACCTGCCGTGGCAACCACGGGGTTGAAGTTCCGCGCGGTGTAGCGGTAAATCAGGTTGCCGTCCGTGTCCGAGGTGTGGGCGTGGACCAGCGCGACGTCGGCGGTGATGGCGCGCTCGCGGACGTACGTGACGCCGTCGAACTCTTCCAACGGCTTGCCTTCGGCAACCAAGGTGCCCACACCAGTCCGCGTGTAGAAAGCGGGGATTCCCGCACCGCCGGCGCGAAGGCGTTCGGCCAGGGTGCCTTGCGGGGTGAACTCGACCTCCAGCTGGCCGGCCAAATACTGCTCGGCGAAGAGCTTGTTCTCGCCGACGTAGGACGCAATGACCTTCCGGACCTGGCCCGCCTCGATCAGCACGCCCAGCCCTTTGCCGTCCACACCCATGTTGTTGGAGACGATGGTGAGATCCTTGGCGCCTGACTCGCGGACGGCATCGATCAGGTCAGCGGGTATGCCGCTGAGGCCAAAACCCCCGACGGCGATGGTCAAGCCGTCTGCCATCAGGTCATGGAGCGCTTGGGTTGCGCTCGCGTGGATGGTGGACATTCTGACTCCTCTTTGAGTGTGCTTGGTATCCACTTTGTGGACTTCATGCCTTTGTCTTGGAGCCTAGGTTTCATCTGGGAAGTGGTCAACGGCAAGGAACGTTTGCGGCTCATGGTGTGGACGGTACGCTGGAAGCTGTCCATATTGTGGATGAAATCTTTAGGAGGGCGTCGTGGCAGTACAGGGAGCGCAAGTGGTGGGCCGCGTTGCGCTGCTGTTGCGTCTGGTGGGTCGGAAGCCTGAAGGGACCTCGCTGGCAGGCCTGGTGCGTGAATCAGGACTGACCAGGCCTACCGTGCACCGGCTGCTGACATCGCTGGCTGCCGAAGGGTTGCTCGAACACGATTCGAGCTCCGGAAAATGGGTGCTCGGGCCCGAGATCTTCCTCCTCGGATCGGTGGCGGCAGCCCGTTTCCCCATGGAAGACATTGCCCGGCCGTCCCTGCGCAGGCTCGCTGCGGAGACGGGCGAGAGCGCGTTCTTCTCAATTCGGCGGGGCAACGAAACCGTGTGCGTGCTGCGTGAAGAGGGCTCGTTCCCGGTGCGCTCATTTGTGCTGCACGAGGGCGTGCGTTTCCCGTTGGGGGTGGCCTCCGCGGGGACGGCCATCATGGCGTTCCTGCTTCCCGACGAGCAGGAGTCGCTGCTGGCGGATTGGGCGGCGCATGCAGGCGGCTTTGCTGACGGGCATCCTGCGGACGTGGTGCGGGACAACCTGGAGCAGACCCGTCTGGCCGGCTACTCCGTGAATCCCGGGCTGATCCTGGAAGGCAGCTGGGGCATGGCGGCTGCAGTGTTTGACCAACAGGGGAGGCCTGCATGGGCTTTGTCATTGACCGGGATTGAGCCCCGATTCCGGCCGGACCGACAGGATTTCCTCGGCAAGCTCTTGCTCGAGGAAGCGCACCGGATGACGGCGAGGCTGCAGGGTTAGCTGAGGTCCAGGCGCATGAGAACCCTTGGAAATCCGTCGAGGACGGACGTTGTCTCAGCGACCTTCTTGAATCCGGCCTTCTCAAAGAGCCCGCGGGTTCCCACGTACGCCATGGTCAGATCTACCTTGCTGCCCTTGTTGTCTACGGGATAGCCCTCGATGGCGGGGGCGCCGTGGTTCTTGGCGAAGTCGATGGCCCCGCGCAGGAGCTCGCGCGAGATGCCCTTTCCGCGGTGCCCGGGCCTGACCCGGATGCACCACACGGACCACACTTCGGCCTCGTCAACGTGGGGGATCTTCCGGTTCTTCGCGAAACTGGTGTCCGCGCGCGGGTGCACCGCTGCCCACCCGACTACCTTGCCGCCGTCGTACGCCAAGACGCCAGGCGGCGGGTCCTCCGCCACCAGAGTCTTGACGAACTTGCCACGCTCTTCATGTTGGAGCTCAAGGTTCTTCTTGGACGGGACGCGGTAGCTCAGGCACCAGCACACGTTGGCATCGGGGCGCTTGGGGCCCACCATCGTCTTGACGTCATCGAACACCGTTGCGGGGCGAACTTCGATTGTCATGCCGCCCATCCTGTCATCGGTGCCGTGGGCGGGCAACGGGGCACCGGCGTGTACGGGCCGCCCTGGCGTGGAAGTTCTTGCAGCACCGTGTCCAGCAATTCGGTGAACGTACCCCCTCAAATAGGCACCGTGCTCAACGGCAAACGGTGATGTTGTGCCGCTTGATTGGGCGTGAGTACGGTCACACGAAAAGGGCGCCCACGCCCATCTGCGCGGTTCATGGGGGACCAGCCCCAACCGTCGCCTGAGACGACATTACAAAGGTGTGTGAACTTTGCTTGTAGATGAGCTGAGCCCTTCAACAGGTCACGACGTCCTTCCTGATTCCGAGGGAGACGACTTCATCCAGTTGATCGCTCCTGACGGTCGGCGCAGGGAGAACCCGGAATTCGACCCATGGGTGTTGGACGTTTCGGATGAGCAGCTTGCCTCGCTGTATGAAGACATGGTGGTCATCAGGAGGATTGACACTGAGGCCACGTACCTCCAGCGCCAAGGCGAGCTCGCCCTCTGGCCGCCACTCCTGGGGCAGGAAGCCGCTCAGATCGGATCCGGCCGCGCACTTCGTGAGGACGACTTCGTGTTCCCCAGCTACCGGGAGAACGGCGTGGCGTATTGCCGAGGGGTGAACCTCGGGGACATCGTTCGTGTTTGGCGTGGCAATGCGCATTCAGGGTGGGACCCCTATGAGCTGAACATGGCCACGCCACAGGTCATCATCGGCGCACAGTCACTCCACGCGACCGGCTACGCCATGGGCATCAAGAACGACGACAGCGACGCTGTTGCACTGACCTATTTCGGCGATGGTGCAACAAGCCAGGGCGACGTCAACGAGGCCATGGTTTTTGCGGCCAGTTTTCAAGTGCCCGTCATCTTCTTCTGCCAGAACAACCAGTGGGCAATCTCGGAGCCCGTGGGCTTGCAGGCCCGCGTTCACATTTCTTCGCGCGCTCCAGGCTTTGGCATCCCCTCGATTCGCGTGGACGGCAATGACGTTCTCGCCGTCTTGGCAGCCACTCGGGTGGCCATGCACCGAGCCAGGACAGGCGGGGGACCAACGTTCATTGAAGCAGTGACCTACCGTATGGGACCGCATACAACGGCGGACGATCCCACCCGGTACCGGGACAAGGCAGAGATGGATCAGTGGGTTGCCAAAGACCCGATCTCAAGGCTTGAGGCCCTGTTGAAGAGCAGGGGAGTCCTCACTCCGGAACTCGAATTATCCGTCACAGCAAAAGCAGACGCTGTAGCCAAGGAGATGCGCGAAGCCTGCATCAACATGCCGGCCCCCGCACCCATGGATGTCTTCAGCCACGTATACAGCGAGCCGAATTCAGCGCTGGACACCCAAAAGGAAAACTACGCCCGCTACCTCCAATCTTTCGCAGCTGAGCGCGTTGAAGGGACAAACCAATGAGCACGATGACCTTTGGCCGGGCGATCAACGCCGGCTTGCGTAAGGCATTGGAGGATGATCCGAAAGTCATCCTCCTGGGAGAAGACATCGGCAAGCTGGGTGGAGTCTTTCGCGTAACTGACGGGCTCCAGAAAGACTTCGGAAGCCATCGCGTGGTCGATACGCCCCTTGCCGAAGCCGGAATCATGGGATGCGCCGTTGGATTGGCGTATCGCGGTTACCGCCCAGTGGTAGAGATCCAGTTCGACGGGTTCATCTACCCCGCATTCGACCAGATCGTGTGCCAGGTGGCGAAGCTGCACTACCGGACCCAGGGCAAGGTCACCATGCCCATCACCATTCGGGTGCCGTTCGGTGGTGGGATCGGTTCGCCCGAGCACCACTCTGAGTCCCCGGAGGCCTACTTCACCCACACTTCCGGTCTGCGGGTAGTAGCCGTGTCCAATCCCCAGGACGCGTATTCCATGCTCCTGCAAGCCATTGCTTCGAATGATCCCGTGCTCTACTTCGAGCCAAAGCGCCGGTACCACATCAAAGGCGAAGTGACCGAACACCCCGAACCGGGCAACGGTCTTGCCATGGGGAGTGCGCAGGTGGTGACTCGCGGCGGCGACATCACCTTGGTCACCTACGGTCCGCTGGTGCGAACGGCATTGGACGCAGCAACGGCCGCGGCTGACGACGGCGTGTCCGTGGAAGTGATTGACCTCCGGTCCCTGTCTCCGATTGACTTCGACACGGTTGAAACCTCCGTCCGGAAGACCGGCCGCCTGGTGATCGCGCACGAAGCTTCCCAGTCGGGCGGCTTGGGTGCCGAAATCGCCACCACCATCACAGAGCGCTGCTTCAACTACCTGGAAGCACCCCCGGTGCGGATCACTGGCTTCGACATCCCTTATCCGCCCTCGAAGCTGGAATCACACCACCTGCCGGATTTGGACAGGATTCTTGACGGAGTGGACCGGGCGCTGGGCCGCCAAAACTCCCTTTCGGGCCTGGGAAGGTGAATGCGATGACTATCAAGGAATTCAGACTGCCGGACCTGGGCGAAGGCCTGACCGAATCCGAAATTCTTCACTGGAAAGTGTCGGTCGGAGACATCGTCACGTTGAATCAGGTGATCGCAGAGGTTGAAACAGCCAAGGCCGTGGTGGAGCTCCCGTCTCCGTATGCGGGCACCATAGCGATCCTCCATGAAGAACCGGGCACCGTAGTGGAGGTGGGTACTCCCATCGTCTCGTTTAAGCTTCCCGGCGGTTCCGACGGCGATTCAGGTGACGGTTCCGCCGTCGAAACGCCCCAGGACGACGCAGCCAAACGCGTTCCCACCCTGGTTGGATACGGGGCTGAGGTAGAAAGAAGCGGACGGCCCTCGCGGAGAGCGCGTAAGGCCAATGGTTCTGCGCCTCCAACAACCGGCGACGGCCCCGCCTACGCTGCAGTTTCATCTGCTGGCAGTCTGGAGCGACCCAGATCTACCCCGCCTGTCCGCAAGCTGGCACGCGACCTGGGCGTGGATTTGGGCGCCATTCCAGGTACAGGTCCTGGAGGTCTGGTCACCCGTGACGACGTTCACGCGGCCACAGGGAAGTCTGCCGGCAACCAGGATTTGGGGCGGCAACCAGAGTTTGCTGCCCAGCCGGAGTCTGCTGCTCCGCGGGAGACCAGGACGCCCATCAAGGGCGTACGGAAGCACACAGCTTCTGCCATGGTTTCGAGTGCCTTTACGGCTCCCCACGTGACGGAGTTCTTGACGGTGGATGTCACCAACGGGATGGACTTGTTGGCCAGGCTCAAGGGGAGCCGGGAGTATGCCGGCTACAAGCTGACGCCCCTCACACTGGTGGCGAAAGCAGTCCTCCTCGCCCTGCGCCGCAATCCCTCGCTGAACTCGCGGTGGGATGAAGCCCGGCAGGAGATCGTTCAGTTCAACTACGTCAACCTCGGAATCGCGGCCGCCACACCCCGCGGCCTCACCGTCCCGAACATCAAGGACGCAGACGGGATGTCCCTTACACAGCTTTCTACTGCCTTGAGTGAATTGACCGACGTGGCCCGCGCTGGAAAGACGAGCCCGGCTCAGCTTTCCGGCGGCACTATTTCGATCACCAACATTGGTGTTTTTGGCATAGACGCCGGTACGCCCATCCTCAACCCCGGGGAAGCAGCGATTCTGGCTGTTGGATCGGTCAGGCGGAGGCCGTGGGAATACCAAGGGGAAGTCGCGCTGCGCAGTGTGATGACGCTGAGCCTCTCCTTCGACCACCGCTTGGTGGATGGTGAACAGGGCTCCAAGTTCCTTGCTGACGTGGGTTCCATCATCGCGGACCCCAGCATAGTGATTGCCATGATCTAATTCAGGGCCGTTGCTGAGGCAACGTGGCCTAACAGAAAGCGGATCGCTCCAGTCATGTGGAGCGATCCGCTTTTCGTCGTGAGTGCGATCAGTCCTCGACCAGCAGTTGGCTGATCCGATACGGGACGAGCTCCTTCAGCAAGAGGGACGTGGTGGTCCGCCGGATTCCAGTGCAGTCCGTGATCTGCTGGCCTAGCCGGAACAGGTCTTCGGTGTCCCGCGCAACTACGCGGATGGCGAGGTCAGCTTCTCCTGCCATCCCGTAGACCTCGATGATTTCCGGGATGCTGCTCAGGGCCTCAACGGCAGCGGCAAGCGAAGATTGCTCGACTTCTGCAGTGACGAGTGCCGAGATGGGTAGCCCCAGCGAGTCAGGCGTGATTCGGGTGCTGTTGGGACGAAGGCAGTCGGCAGCCATCTTCCGTTCGAGCCTTGTCTGGACGGTTCCCCGCGCCAGGCCCAGCCTCTTTGCCAGGAAGAGGATGGGGATCCGGGGGTCGTCGTCGAGGGCCCTGAAGACGGCCTTGTCCGTTACATCGAAGGTCGGCACTGCGCGGTGGTCCAGAGTGGGCATGACGGCAAACGTATCAGTCCTATGACGATCGTCAAGTCTTCAAGGCCAAAGTGTGGCGCTCTGCTACGGGCGAACCGGAGCTCTTTGTCCAAAAGGCCGAAGGAAGGCCTGCTACCTCTTCCTTTGGCACCATGGGGTCGGGCTAAGTGCAGCGTAACCTTCCATAAAGACATTGAGGAGCTGCACCTATGGCGACAAACACCCAACACGCGCCGGAGGTCACCGTCCTCAATGACCAACAACACCTCTGCCTCGTGTTTTCGGGCGAGGACAAAACAGCTGTCGGCGACCTTGTCTGCTTGGGGACCCCCCATTCATGTTCCGTCAGCAACGCGGCTGCGGCCGATCAAAAGGAGACTCACTATGAGGGTTTATATTTCGGTCGACATGGAGGGCATCTCCGGAATTGCGACCTACGACCAGGTCATTCGTGGAGGAAGCGGCTATCCCCGCGCCCAGCTGCTCATGACGGCCGAAACCAACGCTGCCATTGAAGGCGCCTTCGACGGCGGTGCCACGGAGGTCCTGGTCAACGACAGCCACGGGACCATGGACAACCTCCTCCATGAGCAACTGGATCCACGGGCGCGCGTGATCTTCGGTTCTCCCAAAGCATTTTGCATGGCTGAAGGACTAACTTCGGACTTCGACGTGGCACTGTACGTTGGCTACCACGCGCCAGCCGGCTCCGAAGGTGTACTGGCGCACTCCTTTTCCGGTTACTTCGCCAGCTTCCACGTCAACGGTGACGTCGCATCCGAGGCATCAGTAAACGCCATGTTTGCCGCAACCCGGGGTGTGCCTGTTGGCCTGGTTACCGGTGACGACGTGATCTGTGGCATTGCTCAAAGCACGTTCCCCGGTGTCCGGACGGTCCAGGTGAAGGAAGCCAGGGGAGTCATGGCTGCCAACAGTCTTTCCCCGCAAGAGGCGCGAAAGCGGATCCGTGAAAGTTCCGCTGCTGCTGTGCGGGGGGTCGGAGGAACGCGTCTTCTGCCAGTCCCGGATCGTATTCATCTCGAAATTGGTTTCCAGACACCCTTGGCGGCTGAACTCGTGGAAGCGGTACCCGGTGTGATCCGCACCAGCAACCTGTCGATTTCGCGGGAGCTGGATTCAACAGAGGACCTCCTCGGGATGATTGCCACCAGTTACAATCTGGCCGGCGTTGCGGCCAGGACGGTGTACTCGCTCGTCAACAGGACCTGACCTCCCTGAGCTCCCGAGGAACAAATGCAGTACTTCACCATTGGGCCAAAAGCCCGTTATAGAGGAAAATCAATGATTCCAAACAAGTGGCTGCCAGCGTTGGTCGCCTCGACTGTCATTTCGTCACTGCTTCTGGTCGGGTGTTCCCCGGATCAGTCCTCAACTTCGGCTGAGGCGGGTACGCCGCAGGCTGGTGGACACCTCGTCATGGCCCGGGAAGCGGACGTCGCGACCCTGATGCCGACCGATGCTACGGACAATGAATCCATCTGGGCAGTCGAAGAAATGTATGACACACTTCTTGTCCCCTCGGTGGATGGAGGAAGCGTCAAGCCGTCCCTGGCCACGGACTGGGTCCAGTCCGAGGACAAGCTGACGTGGACCTTCACGCTGAAGACAGGCGTGACCTTTTCCGATGGCACCCCTCTCACATCAGCGGATGTGAAGTTCTCCCTGGATACCGCCTCGAATCCGGATCTGCCTTCTGCGTTCATGAATGAGCAGATCGCTGCCGTCGAAACTCCCTCCCCGGAGACCGTGGTGGTCAGGACGAAGACCGCATGGTCACCTCTCCCGTCGGCGCTGGCACTCTATGCAAATTCCATCGTCCCCAACAATTACGGTGGGCTGTCCAGGGATGAGTTCGCCAAGGCTCCCGTTGGATCGGGGCCTTTCAAGCTGAAGAACTGGACCAAGGGACAGCAGCTGGAACTCGTCAAGAATACGGCCTACTGGGGTGCGGAGCGGCCATACCTCGATGCCGTGACCTTCGTTGCCGTGGCGGATGCGAACACGCGTGCAACCCAGCTGCAGGGTGACCAGATCAGCATCAACGAGACGCCGGCGGCGAGCAGCTTCGCGGCGCTGTCATCAACGCCTGGTCTTAAGGCTTCAGCATTTGAGAGCAGCCTGACCAGTTTCCTCACGCTCAACAACAACAGGGCTCCTTTCACGGATGTCCATGTGCGGCGGGCAATCGCCAGCGCCATTGATCGTGAGTCGATACTCAAGGCCGCGTACTTCGGCCAGGGTTCTCCCGCCGGTTCGTTCCTCAGCCCCGCCTACTGGGCTTATGACGCAAACGTGAAGGGCAGGCAGTTCAACCTCGAAGAAGCAAAGAAAGAGATGGGGCTGTCCTCGAAGCCGCAGGGTTTCGATGCGAGCATCCTGGTGAGCAGCGGCAACGCAACCCAGCTGACCATTGCCCAGATCCTGCAGGGTGAGCTTGCCGAAATCGGCATCACGCTGACCATCAACCAGATGGAGCCGGCAGCACAGCGGGCCACCAGGAAGTCGATGGACTACGACATGTCCATCAGCGTCGCCACTACCGACATTACGGACCCGGACGAGCTGGTGCGCTTCATCGCATCGAAGTCCGGTGGCTCCAACGCCCTGTACACGGGATATGAGAACCCGGAAGTCGAAGAGCTGATCACAAAGGCGGCTGGTCTCAGTGACCAGGCTGAGAGGGTCAAGATCTACTCCACCATCCAGGAGAAGGTGAACGAAGACCAGCCGATGGTGCCGATGTTCTACCTGCCCACCCTCTATAGCTACAGCGACAGGGTCCACGGCTTCCAGCCGTCCATCACCGGCAACTACAACCTGGTCAACACATGGTTGTCGAAATAGCCCCGCGTCACCAGCCCGCTGCAGTGATCCATGCCGGGTCGGGTGAGGAAAAGTGACCGGGTTCCTGGTTCGCCGGTTAGGCCTCCTTGCCCTCGTGGTCTGGGGAGTCGTCACTGCCACGTTCGTCCTTGTCCATGCCACGCCGGGAGATCCGGCCCGCACCACCCTGGGAGACAAGGCCTCCGAGTCGGCAGTTCAGGCCCTACGGGCCGAGTGGGGTTTGGATCAGCCGCTTGGCGTGCAGTATTGGCATTTCCTGACTGATCTTGTCAGCGGCAATTTGGGAACATCGTTCCAATACCGGTCGCCCATCGTCGCGCTGCTTGCCGAACGGCTGCCCACAACGCTCCTGCTCATGCTCATGGCGGTGACGTTCGCGGTCGTTATCTCGCTTCCGCTCGCAACCTGGGTTGCAGTCCGGGGCCGGGGTGGCGCGGACATCGGAGTACGTATTTTCGGTGCCGTGGCACAAGGAACCCCTGCGTTCCTGACCGGAACCCTGTTGGTGATCGTCTTTGGCCTCAAGCTCCACTGGTTCCCAGTGGGAGGCTACGGAAGGACGACGGCGGAACACCTGCATTCTCTCGTCTTGCCTGCCATGACAATTGCCTTGGGAATCGTGCCCATGCTGGTCAATAGCCTGAGAGCATCGTTGACGGACGCACTGCAAAGCGACTTCGTCGCCTTCGGCCACTCCAAGGGGCTGAAGCCAGCTACCGTGCTGGCAGCCTACGCCATCCGCAACGGCAGCATTTCAGGTGTCACCATCCTGGGCATCCAAGCCGGAGTCCTGGCCGGTGGGGCCCTGGTGGTGGAAAAGGTCTTTGCCATTCCGGGAATGGGCAGCCTCATGTTGGCCGGCATCCTCGGGAGGGACTTCCCCGTGGTCCAGGCCACCACCCTTGTCTTCGCGGGAATCGTGGTTGTGGTCTACCTCGTCACGGACCTGTCCTATGCCCTACTTGACCCGAGAGCGAGACTGGCATGACGCAGACGCTTCTTCCCCAAACTGCAAGCAAAACCGGACTCGGCGGCAGCAAACCTCCGTGGCGCTCCCGGATACGGCCATGGGGCCGCGGATCAAACATCGAACTCCTCATCGGAGGCGTGATCTTCGGTGCAATGGTCTTGGCGGCAGTGTTTGCCCCGCTCCTGACTCCCCACGACCCGATGGCCCAGGACTTGGCTAATGCCTTGTCGGAGCCCACTGCAGCGCACCCGCTCGGAACAGACAATCTGGGCCGGGACACCTGGAGCCGTCTCCTCTTTGGCGCCCGCAGCGACTTGGGAATTGCGGTCATGGCTGTCCTCTTTCCCTTTGTACTGGGGACGGTTGTGGGCGCGCTGTGCGGGTACTTCGGTGGCTGGTTCGACACACTGATAATGCGCATTGCCGACGTCGTTTCTGCTTTCCCGTTCTTTGTTCTGGTGATTACCCTGGTCTTCGTCTTCGGCAATGGGCCCATGAGTATTTTCCTGGCGATCAGCATTGTGAGCTGGGTTTCCTACGCGAGGATAGTGCGTGCCGAAACGCTTGTGGTCAGGGGCAGGGACTTCATTCAATCCTGCGAGACCGGCGGACTTGGCAACGCCCGGATCGTGGTCCGGCACGTCTTGCCCAACACAATGACGCAAGCAATCGTTTTCGCCATGAGCGACGTCGTATCCAACATCGGCGTGATCGTAACGCTGAGCTACTTCGGGTTGGGCATCGTCCCGCCGACTCCTGATTGGGGACAAATGATCAGCGACGGCCAGCAGTTCCTGGCTTCCGGAAACTACTCGCTTGTGTTGATTCCGGGTGCAGCAGTTATTCTCGCCAGCCTCTCGCTCACCTTCCTGGGCGACGGAATCGCCAATGCCCTGCGAGCAAAGCGATGAGCGGGGCATCAGAGGGGCAGCCCCTCCTGAAGGTGGAGGGACTCTGCGTTGACGTGTCCATCCAAGGCCGTGAGTATGCAGCACTGAAGGACGTCTCCTTTACGGTCCAGCGGGCCGAAGCCCATGGACTTGTAGGGGAATCGGGTTCTGGAAAGAGCCTGGCCCTCCGTTCGCTCATGGGTTTGCTGCCCTCCAACGCCCGCGTCAGCGGAGGCAGCGCGTACTTCAATGGCACGGACTTGTTTGCGAACAACGGCCGGAACTTCAGGAAGATCCGTGGCACGGGCATATCAATGGTGTTCCAGGAACCCGCCGTGGCACTGAATCCAATTGCCCGCGTTGGCACCCAGATAACGGACGGCATCGCCCAACGGAAGGGCTGGAGCCGAAAGCAGGCCCGGGAGTACGCCGTCCACATGATGGGGTTGGTGGGGATACCCAGCCCGGAGTTGCGGGTGGACGCCTATCCATTCCAACTGTCCGGAGGGATGAGGCAGCGTGTGATGATCGCCGCGAGTGTGGCCTGCGAACCCGAGCTGATCCTCTGTGACGAACCAACAACCGCACTGGATGTGACCGTGCAGGCACAAGTCCTGGCCCTGTTTGACGGACTACGGACTGAACTCAACGCCGGCATTCTGTACGTCACTCATGACTTGGCTGTTGTCTCCGAACTCTGCAGCTCGATCAGCGTCCTGTACGCGGGCCGACTGGTGGAATCCGGCAGCGCGGCCGAGGTCTTGGGAAATCCGCGGGAAGACTACACGCGCGCCCTCCTGGCCGCTACGCCGCGTATTGACGAACCCGGTCAACGGCTTCGATCGATACCCGGGACCACACCGGCGCTTCGAGACAGGCCGGCCGACTATTCATTCGCGATGCGGATAGCGGACCATGCGCCGGACTCCCATTCGATCCTTGAGGAGCACTAGCCCATGCCCACAACCCAGCTGACTCAGCCGGCTTCCGAAAACATCCTCGAGATGCGGGACATACGGGTCGAATTCTCCACAGGCAGGGGCCGCAACCGACGCAAAATCGTTGCCCTGAACGACGTCAACCTCAGCGTCCCCAGAGGCACGATCCATGGGCTGGTAGGCGAATCAGGCTCCGGCAAATCCACTCTGGCCCGCGTTCTGACGGCTTTGGAGCGTTCTTTCACCGGAACAGTGGTTTTCAACGGTGAAGAGTTGCCTGTCCGGCGAACCAAAGAGCAGAGACGCCACATCCAGATGGTGTTTCAGGATCCGTACTCGTCGTTGGATCCAAGGATGACTATTCGTCAAACCTTGGCCGAGCTGCTGCGGGTTCACAGGATCGTGGAATCACGGGACGTCGGTAAGAGATGCCTTGAACTGATGGGCCAAGTCCAACTGCCGGCCAGGGCACTGGACGGCTACCCGATTTCCATGTCTGGAGGGCAGCGGCAAAGAGTGGCTATCGCGAAAGCCCTGGCACTGGAGCCTTCGTTGTTGGTTGCTGACGAGGCCGTATCTGCCTTGGATGTGTCCGTGCAGGCCGGCATCGTCAATCTCTTGGCAGACCTGCGGGACGAGCTCGGGTTGTCTGTTTTGTTCATTGCCCATGATTTGGCAGTGGTCCGGAATCTTTGTGAGAACGTCGCCGTGATGTACCACGGCAACATCGTCGAAGACGGGGACACCGAAAGTCTCTTTACCGAACCCCGGGATCAGTACACCCGGACACTTCTTAACTCGATTCCGCGGATCCGGTACTAAATCCTTAGCGGTATCAACCGGGACAACAAAAGACCTCTGCAGGAGCCGGATCCGGCTCCTGCAGAGGTCTTTAACGAACAGGTGGTCCCTATTTGAGAGATTCGCGCAGGAACATAGTCTTCGCGGCAACTGCTGCCAGCTCATACGTGGTCCCAATCATCCCCAAAAGGTCCTCGGCAGATTCGACTTCCCTGGCGATCACCAGGTTGCTGACACGCGACACACCCGGAACGGCTTCCAGCAACTCGGCTGCCAAGGGGTTCTGGAAACCGATCTCGAGCCGGAGCCGGTCCGGTACAGGCAGGAGCCGGGTCTTCTCGACGCCTTGGACTGCAGCACGCGCACTCTTGCGGATGGCCGCGCGGGCGTAGGTGGGGGAGAGACTGTTGGCGGCCTGGAACCCGTGGGCAATCTTGACCGGAACGGTCAGCACACCCGGGAACTCGCGTTCGGCGATATCGCAGATGACGTCGTCGCCCGTTACCAAACCGACAGGGACGCCGCGGGTAGCTGCGAAGAGGCCATTGATGGACGCCTCTGAGGCGATCTCACCATTGAGCTTGAAACTGGTAAAGAGGCCGGAAAAACTATGGGCCAGCAGGCCTTCCACGCCCGCGGGGGCGTGATAACCGATGTAGAAAGCAACATCGAAGTCGGACGTCAGCCCTTCAGCCATGCAGAAGGCCGTGGGATTTCCGAAAATAACGCGGGCGCGGGGATCGAGGTCCTCGTGCAGGAGGTTGTTCATAGTCCCGTGGCTGTCATTGACCAAGACCTCGGTTGCGCCGCCCTCGAAGGCTCCTTCCACGGCCGCGTTGGTCTCGGCCGTCATCAGGGCCTGCGCGCGGGGGTAGCCGCTACCACCACGAATAATTTGGTCGTAGGTGGCCACCCCCGAGATGCCCTCCATGTCAACAGAAATGTATACCTTCATGCGGTCTCCTTCATGGCCGCTGCACAGTGCAGCGGGGGTCAGCCGGTGCGCGTCATGGTAGCGCGACCGTGCTGAATTCGGTTACTGGGTGGTTGTTGCGGCGGGTGTGAGCTTGTACCAGCCAGTGCGGGTGACTCCCGAAGCGATGTAGCCGGATGCGAAAGCAGTTTCCAGGATTTCGCGGAGCTGCAAGCGCCACATCGCTGCTTCCTGGGCGTCCGATCCCCTCAGCGCGACGATGTCCTGCGGCGCCCGGCACCAGAGGTTGCCGTCCGATTGCACAAGCGCAGGCTGGGAGTCAGGCCCATACTCCAGAGCATTGTTCAGTGCACCCTGGGGCAGGTTCACGTCCTCCACCAGGCCTTCGCTGCATTTGGTGCTCCGGGCGGAGGACAGTGGCCAGACCACTACGAGCCTGTCCGATTCGTCGTTGGCGTTGATATCGTCCTGCATTGCGCCGTAGAAGTTTCTCTCGTACTCGGACGTGACAGCACCAAGTTTGGACAGATTAAAGCGGGCGTTCCGGCTGACCAGGGGATCGAAGGTCCATGTCATGGTTTCGATTCCGCGTGCCAGCGACCACGCCCTTTGGTGTTGCTTGAGGGCGAAGCCCACACCCTTGTCCGCAATGCCGGGAAGCACCCCTGCGATTAGTGAATACGTGGAACCCTCGGGCGAGACAATGGCCACCGCGGCCCCACAGAGCACTCCTTCCGGGGTGTACGCCGCAGAAACATTGCACCCTGCGTGGGAAATGCTGCGAAGCAGGTCAAACGGAATGGGGGCGCCATGGGGGGACATCCCCCAGATGGACACCAACAGCCCTTCGATGTCCTGGAGCCTCTCACGGTGGTGCTCGTCGACGATTCGGACGTTGGCCTTGGCCGCTGCAGAGGCAGCATTGAACTGGGCGCGCTCAGCAGATGAGTGGGCGTCGAGATTGAGTGACATGATTCAATCTTGGTTCGATTGGGGGCTTATGGCTTTGTCCGTGAGGACTAACAGTTGCCGCTGTGCTTGTCCTGGAGGACCACAGTCGAAATAAGAATGCTCCGCCCTGCCATCGGCAGGACGGAGCATTCACGGCGTGAAGCTGTCAGCGCAGCATGCGAACGGAGAAGGGGGCCAGCTGCCCGTCTGACATTTCAAAGGTGGCGCCCACAGCGAAGGTCGGAGCAATCGAGTTGACGAACGGTACGACGTCGACTTTCTCGAAGATCTGCCGTTCCGCGGCTGCCCAATCCTCGCAACCTTCTGCGCCGAGTTTGGTAGCCGCCTTGTGGACGTTTTCCAGGTATCCGGCGTTGTTGAGGAAGGCAAAGTTGTTGCCGTTCGGTGGGGTGGGCCCGGACAAGAGCGGTACAAGCTCGTTGGGCATGACCATTCCGAGAGGAACGAAAGCTGCGTTCCAACCGCCTTGTCCACCGAGGATGAGTGAACTGCCCTCTGCCTCTGTGACCGGCCTGAGGAGAACATCAACGCCGATCCCGGACCACACTTCCTTGATCAGCTCGGCACCAGCGGCGAAGGTGGGCCCCAACGTACTGGGGTAGTAGAAATCCATCTTCAGCGGCGTACCGTCCTTGCTCCGAACTCCGTTGGCGCCAACCTTCCAGCCTGCAGCATCCAAACCGGACTTCGCGGCCTCAAGGTCGTGCTCGGGGAGACTGCCGCCGAGCGTGTCCTGCTTGCAGGGGCTGAGCGTGGGTATCAGCAGACCTGTGGCGGGTTGGCCGGCACCGCTGGTTACCACCTGCCCGAGTTCATCGAGTTTCAGTGCCTGCGTCAAGGCGCGGCGCACCTTTTCATCCGAGCCTGGCAACCCCGGTTTCTGGTTGAACCAGATCTGTCCCAACGGTGTCACCAGATCGCGGTGGAACGCCTTTTTCGCTTCCAACCGTTGCTTATCAGGGCCGATCAGTGTGGCGGCATTCACTTCTCCTGACAGGAGGAGGTTTGCTGCGGTGGTTTCGTTGGAGATGACCTTGAGGACAACTTTGTCCGGCAGGCCCTCCTGATCCGTTTTCCAATCTCCCGGACCCCAGGCATAGTCCTTGCGTCGGGTCAGGGTGTAGTGGTCACCGGCAGCTACCTCAGTCACCGTGTACATGCCAGTGCCGTCGGCACCTTGGGCAAGGACGCTTCGATCCTTGAGGCCGGCGGCGCACACGATCGGAAGGCCGCCCAAGTTCCGTGCCAGAAAGGGCTCCGGCGACGGCGAGGTCACCGTGACTGTTCCTGTTGCTGCGTCCGCTTTGGCTGTTCCCCCCGGAGGAACAAAAATGCCGGTCCGGGTTGAGTTGTTGCTGGGGTCACCGACGAAGTTGATATTCGCTGCCACAATTTCGGGCGTCAGCGCACTGCCGTCCGAACACGTGACGTTTTTGCGCAACGTGAAAGTGGCCTCGGTGGCGGTGCTCTGCCACTTCTCCGCCAAGCCGGTCACCATGTTCCCGTCGGGATCAAAGTTCACGAGCGAGTCGTAGAGGAATTTGGTGGTCTGTTGGGTCACGGAATTCGAAGCGAAGTGGGGATCCATGCCGCCCGGGTCCACGCCCAGCCTCATGGTGAATGTCTTGCCGTTTGCAAACCCGGTGTCGCCGGTTTTTGGCGCAGAACCGGAGCAGGCGGCCATCGTCAGTGACAGCGCGCCGACTGTGACGGCGCTAAGAGCGGCTTTGATTTTGCCTTGTGTCTTCATGGTTGTCATTCTTTCGGCATATGTGATCCACGCCTTTGGGGGAATCGACAAGTGCGGGGGATCAATGTTTGGCGGGTACGACTACGCTTCTCGAAGCAGATCGACGGCCAAGCGTGCTGCCTTGCCGATCGAGGCGTCGATTGCGGGTTGCGAATCGGCAAGAGTGGCCGCTTTGGTAAAGACCGCGACGGCGTATTGGCGGCCATCGGGGTACGTCACCACGCCGACCTCGTTGCGGATTGCAGGAAGAGTTCCGGTCTTGCCTGCCACCAGAACATCGCCATCGAAACCGCTCGTCATCCGATGCCACCAGATTTGCTGGGCCATCATGGAGCGCACACGCTCGCACGCCTCAGGAGTTCCGGCAGTGTCGGTCCAGATGGCTTCAAGCAAGGTGACGATGTCCCGTGGAGTGGACGAGGCTGTCCTCGCCGGATCCAGGATCCCCAGTGACCAAATCTGTTCGGGGCTTGCCGCGCCCAGCATGGCTTCCATGTCGGGCGCCGTGGTGCCAAGGTCAACGCCGAGGTCAGCCGCCATTTGAACGTCCATGTCCTCACCGCAGCCGATGATCCGCGTCTGCTTGAGGTTCAGGTCATCCAGCACGGCGTCGACGGCGAGCTGCCCTATTCGGTGGAAGATGACGTCGGTGGCAGCGTTATCGCTCATGGTCATCATGAACTTTGCGAGATCCCGCCAGCTCATGTCGACGTCGTCGGCGCAACCCGCAGTTCCCAAACCCCCGACCCTGTACCGGGAGGTCACGGTGGCACGCCCGGTTTCCTCCAGACGGCCTGCCGAAACCTCGCGTGAATAGGCGACGGCGAACGGCACCTTGAAGACGGAAGCCAGCACTACCGGCTCGTCCGGGGACAGCGAAACTTCGGGACCATCAACCACTCCGATCTCTCGTGCGTGGACGAAGCCCGTGGCCCCCGCAGACGCGAAGATTTCGGCAAGCTGTTCAGATCCCAGGCTCATGCGTTGACGCGACGTTCGGCCCGGCCAGTGTGGACGAACAGTGCACGGCCCTGGCCGTCGTCGCCGACGAACGCATGCGGCAAATGCAGGCCGAACTGCTTCTGGGCTGGCAAGAACATGTCTCCTTCGGCAGCCACCAGTTCAATCTTCTCGGGCCTGTCACCGACCTCCGCGTAGACCCCCTTGGGTGTCCGCTCCAACCAAATCCGCCCCTCAGCGTCCTGGCTCACCACCACACTGCCAACGCGTGTGGCGTACTCGCCCACGTACCGCGAAGCATCCACGTATGTTGGGGACTCGGCGGGGGTGGAAAGTTCCGGCAATCCGATGCCGGCAAACTTCCCGAGCGCACGGGCAGCGATTTCGGTAAAGACCGGAAGCGGATCTCCTCCGTTACAGAAGAGCGCAATCGAAACGTCCTGTTCCGGGCAAATCCGCAAAAAGGCCGTCTGGCCGATAGTGCCGCCGTCGTGACCGACGACCTTGCCGCCGTCGTAATCGAAGAGCGAGAAGCCGAGGCCCCAGGCTTCACCGATCCATCCCAAGTCGGGGAGCTTCACCTGCGGTTCCAGCATGGCCGCCGCCGAACCGGCGCTGAGAATCTGCTGGCCGGCCGGCCCGCGCCCGGCATCAATGTGCATTTGAGCGAACTTGAGGAGGTCGCGGGGCCGCATGTTCAGCATCGAACCAACGGGGGCGGTGGATCGGCTCAGCGCCCAGATGGGGCTGGGCTCCGGCTCGCCACCGTCTTCGTTCACGATGTGTCCCACAGCTGTGCGGAAGAGAATCGCCTCGTAAGGCCCATTGGCCGCGTGGGTCAACTGAAGCGGCGTGAACAAATACTCGCGCATGCAGTCGTCATAGGACTTCCCGCGCAGCACCTCCACCAACCTGCCCAGCACGACGTAGCCGGCGTTGTTGTAGGAGAACATCTCGCCGGGCGTGAACAGCTGGGGAACATCCGCCAGGAGATCCACCAGCTTGGCGATGGCGTCGTCGCCCTGCCCAGTGTCAGTGAAGATGTCTCCCTCGAAGCCACCGGTGTGGCTCAACAGCTGACGGGCGGTGATAACAGCCGCGGCCGACTCGTCTTCGAGCCGGAACTCCGGCAGATACGTTTTCACGGGCACGTCCAGGTCCAACGTGCCTTCATCGACCAACTGCATGATCAAAGTGGCAGTCCACAGCTTGGTGATTGACCCGACTTGGAACAGGGAGTCGACGGTTGCCTCGACGCCGGTGTTCTTGCTCAGTACGCCGGCTGCGGCGTCGATCACTTCGCCTCTAACGGAAACCGCCACTGCGGCGCCGGGGACCTGATGCTCGGCCAATAGTGAGGGGAGGCGGCCTTCCAGCCACGTGCGGAGTTCGTTTAAGTTCGTCATGCGGCAATGGTACGGCGCAGGCAGGCGGGGGATTTTGTCCAATTAGACCATGTTCGGCTCAATGAGTGATGGGAAAGGACAAAGCGTTAGCGCACATGTGAGCCAGATAATAGATGACGCCGGTCTCGTGGAGGTCCAGTGAGATCTCTCAAGAAGCAGGAGTAAAGAACTTTGAGCATTGCAACACGTTTCGTCGCGGATGCAACAGACAGTCCATGGACGGGCTTTGCGGCCCGGAGGATCGGGCGCCTGGTTGTTTCCCTTTGGGTGCTGGTCACAGCGTCATTCCTCATGATCCACCTGATTCCCGGCGATCCGGTCAGGGCAGCGCTGGGCACGTCAGCTTCAGGCGCCCTCGTTGAGGCACGCCGCGAGGCCCTGGGCCTGAACGATCCCCTGTGGCTTCAATACATCCACTACCTTCAAGGCCTGTTCGGCGGGAATCTCGGCACCTCCGTGACATCGGACCTGCCGGTAGCGCAAATAATCGGCGACCGCCTCCCCGCCACCTTTGAATTGGCCGGCCTCGCTTTCCTGCTCGCTGTCCTGATCTCAGTGCCAGTAGGAGCACTAATGGGCGTCCTGACCCGAGGCGGACGCCGTCGTCGAACCGAACTGGCCTTCACTTCCACCTCCATTGTTGTGGCGGCCATACCGGAGTTCCTGCTCGCCGTCGGCCTCGTGTATTTCTTCGCCGTCCAGCTTGGCTGGTTCCCCGTGGCCGGTCGCTCCGATGCGAACTCGTACGTCCTTCCCGTGGTGTCCATGGCCATTGGCTCAGCCGCCATACTGTCCCGGATCGTGAGAGTGGAAATGCTCTCAGTGCTCGGGGCTGACTACGTGCGGACCGCGCGGGCCAAGCGACTGCCGGACTGGATGATCTATTTCCGGCACGCATTGCCAAACGCACTGACTGCCACCCTGACAATCGGTGGCCTGATGCTGAGCGCCATGGTGGCAGGCACAGTCCTCGTGGAAAACGTCTTCGCCTGGCCTGGCCTGGGCAGCACCATCGTCGCCTCCATTCTCGCCAAGGACTACCCGGTGGTTCAGGGTGTGGTGCTGGTGTACGGAGTTGGCGTGCTGCTGGTGAACCTTTTGGTGGACGTAGCACTGGGAATGCTCGATCCACGTTCAACAATTAAAGAGAGCTGATTCATGCGTACTTCAAAGACGGTAGCCACATCAGGAACGGCGGCCCGATGGTTGGCGGCTCTGAAGACGCCCGTTGGCGCTGTGTCCGCTGCCATGCTCGTCCTGGTCCTCACCATGGCCGTGATTGCACCAATTCTGTGGTCCTCTCAAGCGGAGGAAATCAACACCAAGGCGATCCTCCAAGGACCATCGCCCGAACACCTCATCGGCACTGACAGCCTGGGCCGCGACTTGTTCTACCGGCTGCTGGTGGCCACAGGGCTCTCAGTAAAGCTCGCCCTGGCGGCAACGGGAATCGGCGTTGCGGCCGGCCTGGTGCTCGGTACGGTCCCGTCGCTGCTGAGCCGGCGAACTGGCAGGCTGGTCACGGCCTTTGTCAACATCGCTGTCGCGTTCCCGGGGTTGCTGCTGGCCATGTTCTTCGCGGTGATCTTCGGTGTCGGCCAGACCGGTGCCGTGCTGGCCATTGGCCTGGCTACAGCTCCTTCCTTTGCCCGGTTGACCCAGACCTTGGTGGCTACACAGTCAGAGCGGGACTACATCGCGGCGGCGAAGCTGGCCGGGGTGGGCAGGGTGCAGCGACTGCTTCGCCACATCCTCCCCAACATCGCCGAACCGCTGGTGGTCACAGCGACGATCGGGGCGGGCAGCTCGCTGTTGGCTTTCGCCGGCCTGTCTTTCCTGGGGCTGGGTGTGCAACCTCCGGCCTACGACTGGGGACGGCTCCTGAATGAGGGGCTGAATGACATCTACCTGCACCCCATGGCGGCGCTGGCCCCTGGGCTGGCAGTGGTCATCGCAGGGCTGGCATTCAACCTCTTCGGCGAAGCCGTAGCCAAGACGCTCGGCACACCGACTCCGATTTCCGGCAAAGGCGCAGCACCTCAGCGCCTGCCGCGGCCGAACGTCGTCGAGTCTTCCACCGCCGTCGAACCTTCCACGGCCGGCGCGGACAGCAACACCGTGCTGACCGTCAGCGACCTCTTCGTGAGCTTCCCGGGACCCGCCGGGCCCATCACTCCCGTTCGCGGCGTCAGCTTCAGCCTGGCGCGGGGCGAAGCAGTAGGTGTGGTGGGGGAATCCGGTTCCGGCAAGACGCAGACCGCCCTGGCACTCGCGCAACTGGTGGAATATCCGGGAAACGTCAGTGCATCACGCCTTGAGTTTCTAGGCCAAGACCAACTGTCCAGCCCGTCCAGGGCCCGGCGTCAGCTACTCGGCACTTCCTTCGCGATGGTGTTCCAGGACCCCATGAAGTCGTTCAACCCCACCATGCGGATTGGTGCTCAGCTGGCAGAGGTGGCGCGGCGGCACCTGGGAATGAACCGCCGGCAAGCGCTGGCCCGCGCGGCGGACCGCCTGCGGGCAGTCAGAGTACCGGCCGCGGAACGTCGCCTGAGGCAATACCCCCATGAATTCTCCGGTGGCATGCGGCAACGGGCCATGATCGGGATGGGGATCATGGGAAACCCTGCCCTGATTGTGGCCGATGAGCCCACCACCGCATTGGACGTGACAGTCCAGCAACAGGTGCTGCGGCTGCTCTCGGCCATCAAAGAGCAGGACAACGTTGCGATCCTCCTGATCAGCCATGACCTCACCCTGGTGGGCCAGGTGTGCGAGCGCGTCCTGGTCATGTACGCCGGACGCATCGTAGAGGATCTTCCGGCGTCAGATCTGGCTGAAAGGGCAATGCACCCCTATACACAGGCCCTGCTGGCAGCAGTCCCGGACATGGAAACGGATCGGGACCGTCCACTGGCGGTCGTCCCTGGACGCCCTGCCGACCCGTCCCAAGTCCCGGCAGGCTGCGCCTTCGCCTCCCGCTGCCCGAAGGCCGATGAGCACTGCACGCGCGAGGATCCGCAACTGGTCCAGCGGGAGGACGGGCATCGGGTGGCCTGTTGGCACCCTTCCCGCGGAACGGGCTCTGAACGGGTTTCGGTCGAACTCAAACTACATGCTGCGGCACTGCAAGGAGAGGCATCATGAGCGAACTTCGCTTCGAGCAGGTATCGGTACGGTTCGGTGGTCGCCGCGGGATGACTGCCGTGGACGGCGTTGACCTCATCGTGCCAAAGGGACAAGTGGTTGGCCTGGTGGGTGAATCCGGCTCCGGGAAATCCACGCTGGCCCGGGCTGCGGCAGGCCTTACGCCCCTGTCCGGCGGGCAAATCCTGTTCAATGGCCAGGCCCTGCGGCCAAAACGGGGCGAGCACCGGCCCCTGCAGATGGTTTTCCAGGACCCGCACTCTTCACTGAACCCGCGTATGAGCGTTGGTGACTCCATAGCGGAAGGCATCCCGCGTGCCGGCAGGGGAGACGCCGCAAGCCGGCGCTCCGAGGTGCAACGGTTGTTGGGTTTGGTGGGCCTGGATCCTCAGCGCGCCGTCAGCTACCCCGGGCAGATGTCAGGAGGCCAGCTTCAACGTGTCGCCTTGGCCCGGGCTTTGGCCGGACAGCCGGAGGTCATCATCGCTGATGAGATTACCTCCGCCCTGGACGTGTCTGTCCAAGGGACAGTGCTGAACCTGGTGAGGGATCTGCAACGGGAACTCAACCTGTCCATGTTGTTCATTTCGCACAACCTGGCGGTGGTCCGGTACGTCGCCGACGCCATCGCTGTGATGTATCTGGGCAGGATCGTTGAACAAGGTCCGGCAGAACAGATCCTTTCTGACCCGCAGCACCCTTACACCAAGGATTTGCTGGCAGCTGTGCCCAGCCAGGGCAGCCCCAGCCTCACCCCGGCTGGCATCGACCCGGCTGTGCAGGCTGTCAACGATGCCGAGCCAGCGGACCCGCACCACCCACCCAGCGGATGCCGATACCATCTTCGCTGCCCCCTAGGGCCACTCGTGCTTCCAGGCCGCGACGTTTGCCGTGAAGTTGATCCTGAGCCCGAAGGGCACCGACAGGCCGCAGCATGTCACTTCGTCGATGAATTGCTGGGTTCCGGTAAGGCGGGACTGCTGTGACCCGCAGGCTCCGGATCGACGATTTGCTGGACCTTGCAGTCCCTGAACAGCCTGCGCTCTCTCCCGACGGTCACCGCGTTGCCTACGTGCTGCGGACTCTCGACGCCGTCACTGACAGCACCGAACGCAACATCTGGTTGGTGGAAAATGCGGTCAGTTCTGCCCGGCAACTCACGTTCAGCAACGCCGATTCGTCACCAGCATGGTCGCCCGATGGAGCGCGGCTTTCGTTTCTGCATGAGTCGGAGGGACGTACCCACCTCTGCATCATGACCCTGGGGGATGAACAGGTGGAGCGCCTCGGCAGCCTGCCGACGGGAGCCGGTAAGCCGACGTGGAGTCCTGACGGGAGCAAGCTCGCCTTCGCTGCCTTCGTCCCTGGCCCTGCCACCGGAGACGAGGCCGCATCCGCCCGCGTGCACCGCGCCGATGCTCCGGTGGTGACAGACGGCAGGGACTACCAGTCTGACGGTCTTGGCTTGCTGGGAACCATGAAGCGGCAGCTCCACGTCTTTGAACTGGCCACCGGTAAATGCATCCAGCTCACTCATGGCGATTGGCATGCCCGCGACCCGGAGTGGTCGCCCGATGGAAGCTATCTGGCCTTTGCTGCCGGCCCTGCAGCCGACAATGATGCCAGCTTGGCTGCCCCGGCACACATCATTGCTGTTGACGTTCCAGAAGCGATGCCGACTCTGGTGGGACCCGCAGACCAGGTGGTAAGCGCTATCGGGTGGAGCGCAGATGGGGACGCCCTCTTCGTGGTGACCAGCCGCCCGGTTGGCCACGCACACTTGGTCCGGCTTCCCTTGGATGGGAGTCCCGCCAGGAATCTCGCTGGTTCGCTGGACCGCAACGTCATGGCTGGGGCTCCGGCTTATCCGGGCGCGCCGCCGCAGCTGAGCCGCGACGGTAAAGCGCTGCTGTTCTGCATCCGAGACCGCGGATGCACGCACCTTTATGAGGTAGACATCGACGGCGGCGAGCCCCGCCCGGTCCTGCAGGGTGATGGACTGGTTGTCTCGGAGTTGTCCGTTGCAGGAAACACGGCAGTCACCGTCCTGAAGACAGCTACGTCCTTTGGCGAGATCGTGAGCGTGGATGTTGCCGACGGCACTACCCGGGTTTGGACCCACCATGGATCCAACGTCGCGGATACGGAGTCCTTCCCGCGGATGGAACGCGGGTTCACGATCTCGGATGGCACGGTTGTGCAGGGGTGGCTGATCCGCGACCCGGACAGTGCAGGTCCCCAGCCCCTCTTGCTGGACATTCACGGCGGCCCACACAACGCATGGAACAGTGCAGCCGACGAAGTAAACCTCTATCACCAGGAACTGGCTGCGCGCGGGTGGACCGTGCTGTTGCTCAATGTCCGGGGCAGCGATGGTTACGGCGAGCAGTTCTACAAGGCTGCCTTGGGCCGATGGGGCATCGCGGACGCCCCGGATTTCCTTGAGCCACTGGACCAGCTCGTGGCCGAGGGAGTGGCAGACCCGGACCGACTTGCCGTGACTGGATACAGCTACGGCGGATACATGGCCTGCTATCTGACCAGCCGCGACCAAAGATTCGCAGCTGCAGTGGCCGGCGGCGTGGTCAGTGATCTCCGCAGCCTTGCCGGAACCTCGGACAGTGGACAGTTCCTCAGCGACCGTGAGCTCGGTGCCCCGGCGTGGGCGGATCCCCGGGGGTATGAGGCTATGTCTCCGCTTTCCATGGTGGAACACGTGACAACACCGACTCTCATTCTCCACGGTGCCGATGATCTGCGCTGTCCTGTTGGCCAGGCAACGCAGTGGCATGGGGCCCTGTGCGAACTGGGTGTAGTGAGCCGCCTGGTTCTTTATCCCGGCGGATCACACCTCTTCACGGATGTAGGGCAGCCTTCACACAGGATCGACTTCAATCGCCGCATCGTGGAATGGGTGGAGGAACACGCCAATGGTGTGGATTCCGAACTGCTGCGGCTGCCGTCCCGCCAAGCCGTTGGGGTGGGTTTGAATGAATGACAAGCGTCCCCGCGCCAGCCTTGGCCGCGTTCTGGACGACTTGGGTGCCACGCTCCTTGAGCTGGTGGAGGGTGATCTTGGAAATGCCGAGGAAATTGGGGGCATAGCCATCCATGACCCCATGGATGAGCCTCTTCTGCCGCCTCATGCAATGGTTCTCGGCATCGGTCTTCACGACGCCGAATATGTGGCCTCGTTGTTGCTGCGGCTCGGCAAGCAAGGGGCGGTAGGGCTGGTGGTCCGGGCCCCCTTCACTTCTGACGCTCGGGTGGCTGACGCCGTCAATGAATCCGGCGTGGCCTTGTTGGGGTTGACGCCCGGTGCTGGATGGGCGCAGCTCGCGGCGATGTTGCGTTCAGTCCTTGCCGCTGGTGACGTAGGCGGTGTGGGGCCGGAAACCGTGGGCGGCCTGCCTTCCGGTGATTTGTTCTCGTTGGCGAACGCCATCGCCGCACTGCTTGACGCCCCCGTGACCATCGAGGACCGCAGCTCCCGCGTACTCGCATTCTCCGGCCGGCAGGACGAAGCCGATGCCACCAGGGTGGAGACGATCCTTGGACGCCAAGTCCCGGAAGCGATTTCGCGGGTGTTCGTTGAGCGGGGTGTCTTCCGTGAGCTGTATCGCTCCAAGGAACCCGTCTACGTCGGCGCGTTGCCCACCTCCCTGGATGCGGCATCCCTTCCCCGGGTGGCCGTGGCCGTGCGTGCCGGCGATGAGGTGTTGGGCTCCATCTGGGTAGCAGTGCGCAACCCGCTCAGTGAGGAACGGAAGCAGTCTCTGTGTGACGCCGCCAAGTTGGTGGCGCTGCATTTGCTGCGGCTCCACGCCGGAGCCGATGTTGAACGGCGAATGACGGCTGACCTGCTGAGCAATGCCTTGGACGGCGGAATTGGCGCTGCCGAGGCTCTCGATAGGCTGGGGTTGTCGGAGCAGCCTATCGTGGTGCTTGCGTTGGCCATGCTGCTGCCTCCGGACCGGGTGCAGCCAAGGGAAGGTGACGCCGGCCTTGCCATGGAGCGGCAGAGAATCAGCGACAGTTTCGCCATGCATCTTGGCGCGGTTCAGCCGCGCTGCGCTGTTGCCCTCCTCGGAGACACGGCCTACGCCCTGCTTCCTGTTTCCAACGCGGATGCCCAGGGCGAGGAACGCGCCGCCACAATTGGAGCCGATTTCCTTCGGCGCCTGGGCGATCGTGTCAGCGCTGTCATCGGTGTTGGGTCCGTTGCGAACGGTGCTGCGGAATTGGTCGCTGCCCGGACAAGCGCTGACCGTGTCCTGCGCGTGTTGCGAACCGGGAATGCCAACGGGCAACGGGTGGCACGACTGACTGACGTCCATGTGGAAGCACTGATCCTGGAGCTCTGTGACCTCGCCGCCTCACGCGGAGAGCAGCCCACAGGCCAGATCGCGCGTCTCTACGCCTACGACCAGAAACACAATGCCAACCTGGTGGACACGCTTCGGGCGTGGCTGGATGCCTTCGGCGATGTCGCCTCCGCTTCCGCCGCGGTCTATATCCACCCGAATACTTTCCGGTATCGCCTTCGTCGCCTTGCCTTTGTGGGCGGGCTTGACCTCAATGATCCGAAGACACGTTTTGCGGCCATGCTCCAGCTCTGCATCCTGGCTACCCGGTCCGCATGACCTCGCCAGACGGAAGCTTTTGGCCGTGCATTCAGCCCTCAGCCCTTTACTAGTGGATAGGAAGCCACCCATGAAAATCTCTCGCGCCACCATTACCCTGATCGACCTTCCGTTGTTGGAACCCTTCGTGGTCTCCTACGCGTCTTACCCGTCCATGCCCAGCGTCATCCTTACCTTGGAGACCGACGATGGCCTGGTCGGGTATGGCGAAAGCGTGCCTGACGGGCACATCACCGGCGAGACGCCGACAGGCGCCGTCGAAGCCCTCAAAACGGAACTGCTGCCCGCTGTTCTGGGTATGGACCCGCGGGATATTACCGCCATTCACCAGCGCCTCAATGCGGCCCTCAAGGGCTGTGGCGCAGCCAAAGCAGCAGTCGACATCGCCTGTTGGGACCTTGCCGGCAAAGCCGCGGGGCGTCCTGTCTACTCGTTGCTGGGTGGGCGTCGTCCCGAACAGCCAACCATCGCACGGGTCATGAGCATCTTGGCTCCTGAAGTTCTCGCAGAGCAGGCAGTACAAGCCAGACAGGAGGGCTACCGCCACCTCAAGATGAAGCTCGGTGGTGGCGATGGGCAGGACATCGAGCGGGTGCGGGCCGTGCGGGCTGCCATCGGGAACGATCTGGGCATCCGTGTGGATGCCAACCAAGGCTGGGTGGACCCAGCCACGGCACGCACCATGATCAGGGCCTTGGAACCCTTTGATGTGGACTGGGTGGAGCAGCCGATCCTCGCCGATGACATCGATGGCTTCCGATTGGTGCGGCAGAACACCGGGATGAGGCTGATGGCAGACGAAGCTGTGGTGGATACCCAGGATCTTGCCCGCTTCGTCCAGGACCGTTCCGTGGACATGGTCAATCTCAAGCTCATGAAGAGCGGTGGAATCACCCCGTGCCATCGCTTGGCAACGCAAGCGGAACTTGGGGGACTGAAGGTTCAGATCGGTTCGATGCTGGAGACCAGCATCGCGTCCTCCGCGGGCTTCCATCTGGCGCTGAGCCACCCTAATATCGTTTCCACCGAGTTGTCGGGCCCGATGCGTTTCGCCAAAGAGCCGGGCGATTTGAAGTACGTGATTCCGGACGTCCACATCACGGAAAAACCAGGTCTGGGCGTCGACGTGGACGTGGATGTGCTGGCAGAACTCACGGTGAGCGAGTGTGAGGTTTCAAGGTGAATGGAGAGGACGGGCAACTTCCCGGCGGGTCAACTGTCCGGCGGGAAGCGATCTTGAGGGCTGCTGTCTCCCAGGGGCTGCTGCATCCGGAAGAGGCACTCGTTGCTGCCTTCATCGACATGGACGGAGTCGCGGAGAACGTGGCCGCACTGCACCGTGAATTCTCCGCCATCCCACAGGTTCTGCACGCCTTTGCGGCGAAAGCCAATTGCCTGGTTCCTGTGCTGGCTGCGCTGAAGGACCTGGACATGGGTTGTGAGGTGGCCAGCGAAGGCGAACTTGCCCAAGCCCTCGCTGCCGGGTTTGCTCCTGCACGGATCGTTTTCGATTCGCCCGCCAAAACGGTACGGGAACTTCGTCAGGCCCTGTCCCTCGGCGTGGCGATCAATGCCGACAACTTCCAGGAATTGGATCGGATAGCCGGACTTCTGGAGCACTCTCCCTCCACGTCGACCATTGGCTTGCGCCTTAATCCGCAAGTGGGCGTTGGCGGCATTGAAGCCATGAGCACAGCGGGCGCCACGTCCAAGTTCGGAATTGCCTTGAATGATGAGGGCAACCGTTCCCGCCTGCTCGACGCCTACCGGCGGTACCCGTGGCTCACCAGCATCCATGCCCATGTCGGGTCCCAAGGATGCCCGTTGTTGCTGATGACGGAGGGCATTGCACGGGTGGTTGAGTTCGCTGACGAAGTCAACACCGTTTTGGGCCGGGACCGGATCACCACCATCGACATCGGCGGCGGACTGCCGGTGGACTTTGAAACCGATCATCCGATTTCCGCGTTCGGCTCCTACGCCCAAGCGCTGAGGCTCGAAGTGCCGGCGTTGTTCAGCGGCCGGTACGGCGTGATGACGGAGTTTGGCCGGACCATTATGGCCAAGTTTGGGTTCATCGCCGCGCATGTGGAATACACCAAGGAGGCTGGCGGCCGACGGATCGCCATCACCCATGCCGGGGCGCAGGTGGCCATGCGCACCGTCTTCCTGCCCGAGGTATGGCCGCTCCGCGTCGTTGCACATGATGGTTCCGGGCGGATCAAGGGCGGTGACCTGGTCCCGCAGGATGTTGCCGGGCCTTGTTGTTTCGCGGGTGATCTCCTGGCGAAGAACAGGCTCCTGCCCGTTCTTGAGCCAGGGGACATGGTGGTGTTGCTGGACACGGGCGCCTACTACTTCTCCACACCGTTCAGCTACAACTCCCTGCTTGAGCCGGGCGTCTATGGGGCGACGGTTGAAGCTGACGGAACGGTCCGCTTCACCACACTTCGCCTGCCCCAGAGCATCCCGGAATTGCTGGAGCGCTCGGGGGCTGGCCAGCTTCCGGTCCCTGCCGTCCTTCCATGAATCCACGACGGCGGGTGGCTGGGTTCCGGGGGTTACGCGCGTAGATACGCGAGGACTGCCAGGACCCGGCGGTGCCCCCGGTCCATGGTGGACAGCTGAAGCTTCTGGAAGATATTGCCGATGTGCTTGCTGACAGCTGTCTCGGTGACCACCAGCCGCGCCCCTATTGAAAGGTTGTCCAGGCCTTCGGCCATCAGGCCCAGGACTTCACGTTCCCTTGGAGTGAGGGTACTGATGGGGTCGCTGGCTCCGCGGCGGCTCATGAGCTGGGAGATCACTTCGGGGTCCATGACCGTAGCGCCGCCGGCCACCCGCCGGAGGGTGTCCGTAAACTCGGCTACTTTGCCCACCCGCTCCTTCAGCAGGTAACCAAGGCCGGCAGCGCCCTCGGACAAGAGGTCGCCGGCGTATCGGTCCTCCACATAAGCGGACAGGACCAGAACCGGGAAGCCAGGCCGCCGCCGTCGAGCTTCACGGGCAGCCTGCAGGCCTTCATTGGTGAACGTGGGCGGCATCCGTACGTCCAGGACTGCAGCATCGGCGTCGTCAAGCACAGCGAGGAAGTCGTCGGCATTGTCCACGGCCGCGATGACGTCGAATCCCTCGCTCTTCAGAAGAAGTGAGAGTCCTTCTCGGAGAAGGGCGTCATCCTCGGCTATTACCACCCGCACGGCAGCTCCACTCTGACAGTTGTAGGTCCACCGGCCGGGCTTTCGAGCTCCACGACACCCTCGAAAGCGGCTGTCCTGCGGCGAATTCCGGAAAGGCCGCCGCCGGGACGTTCAAAAGCTCCGCCGCGGCCGTTGTCTTCGACAGAGATGAGTAGTTTATCCGTGGATCCCAGGCGACCCTCGCCGCGGCTCACCGCGACGGTCACCTCCGTGGCAGCGCTGTACTTGTTCGCATTTGTCAGAGCCTCGGCAACGATGAAATAGCTGGCCGATTCCAGGGCTGCGGGGACCCGGTGCAGTTCGGTCAGCATCAGCATGCAGGGGATGGCCGACCTTCCCGTGAGCGCGGAGAGCGCCCCTTCAAGTCCTAGTTCGTCCAGGATTGGTGGGTGGATGTCGTGCACGGCCGTGCGTAGTCCGGCCAAGGCTTCGGTGGCTGCCTGCTGGGCTCGGCGAACGTGGGGGAGGGCATCTTCGGGGTTCTTTTCAAGGGTCCGTTCGGCCAACCCGAGCATCATGACTACGCCCACCAAGCGGTTCTGCGCTCCGTCGTGAAGGTCGCGCTCGATTCTCCTGAGCTCCGCGGCATGGGCGTCCAAGGCCGCGGCGCGGCTGGCTGTCAGCGCCGTCACTCTCTCAACCAGGGATGACTTGGACGGCAGCACCAGGATCCGCGACTGAACCCACGTGAGACCCATGGCCGTTGCTGGAATCAACCACCAGGAGATGGCAGCGTATCCCAGGCCAACGAGCAGCATCCAGGACGCGCCCTCCCAGGACGTCACGGGATAGAGGCTGGTCACGGGCTGGTCCGGGGGAAGGAGGTACCAATAGGTAGGGATGAGGATTGAGTTCAGGGCAGATAAGGGAAGCCCAATGCACAGCAGCGTGATCATCGGCATAAGAAGCCCGTGCGCTACCAGCCATAAGGAGTCGCGCCCCGTGGTTCGGGAAAAGACCAGGCGCATGCGCTCTTCGAAGGAGGGGTTCTCTGGGATGGGGGCGTAGGTCGCGGCCAGTGGCTTTCCCGAAAATCGGGCAGCCCGGTGCCGCGCCTTCGTGGCCCACCATCGCAGCGCGGCCACAGCGCGAGGCGCAACAAGCCAACCTCCGCTGAACAGAAGGAGCGGCGTGAGTACCGCCGCCACCATGAAGAGGCCCATGGAGACGATACTGGCCACCAGCTCACCAAGCAGATAGGCAAAGGCGCGCCACCATCGCCAGAGTCGTGTTTTGATCATTGGTTCAGTCTGCCGTAGCGGTACTGCTCCTGGCGGTGTAGCCAGCTCCACCATTTAGGGGGTGGCCCGCACCATCAAGAAGACGGTGGCCCGCACCATCGTGCTTGTTTTCGGCAATCCGTAGCGTCGAAGGTATGAACAGCGACGCAACAACAACATCCATCCGGCCGGTGAAAACAGCCCAGCGGACGGCACCGCTTTTCGCCAAGCAACCCCCGCCCGGACTGCGGAAGCCCAGCCCACGCGATGCGAGCATTGACGTGGTCCGCAGCATTTGCCTTCTGGTGGTGGTTGCGCTTCACGCCTTGATGGTTGGCGTCAGCGTGGGACCTCATGGCCCGGTTCTTGAAAATGCTCTCGACGGCGAGGCCTGGTTTGCATCCGTCACATGGTTCGCGCAAATCATGCCGCTGTTCTTCATCGCGGGAGGCTTCAGCTCAATCTCGCAGTGGCGGGCAATGTCTGCCCGGGGCGACACTCCCGGCGACTACATCCGGGCCCGGCTGGTACGGCTCCTTGTTCCGTCTGTGGTCCTCGTGGGGTTGGTAGGTGCCGGTCTGGTTCTGATGACATTGGCTGGCGTTCCCGCCGATATTGTCTCGACCGCCGGGTACAGGATCAGTCAGCCCCTGTGGTTCCTGGCCGTCTACCTCGGAAGCTCGGCCCTTGTTCCGTTGCTGGCCCACGCGCACCACATAGCCAGAGTCCGCACTATCGTGGGGCTCCTTCTCGCGATAGCCGCAGTCGACGCCCTGCGGATCGTGACGGGACAGACGGCCTTTGGCTACGCCAACCTCATCTTTGTATGGCTTTTCATCCAGCAGCTCGGCTTCTGGCTGGCGGATGGGTCCATTGGGCGGATGTCGCAGGCCGCCAGAAAATGGACCGCCGTATCCACCCTGGCTGTGTTGATGGCGCTGACTATCTCTGGTTTGTACTCGGGGGACATGTACATCAACCTCAATCCGCCCACCGGGGCCCTGGCGCTGCTGGCCGTAGCACAGCTGATGATCTTCTCCCTTGGGCAGCCGCATATCCGGCGGTGGGCAGAAACTCCTTCCGTCACCTACCTCGTCAGGGTGGTCGGTTCCAGGGCGATGACTATCTATCTGTGGCACATGCCCGTGCTCGTCGCTTTGGCGGGATTGTTGCTCATTTCGCCGTTGCCCCTGCCGGTTCCTGGCGGTGCGGAATGGTGGATGACCAGGCCTTACTGGCTGCTGGCATGCCTCTGTGTGCTGGTCCCCATTGTGCGGGTGTTCGGGCGGTTCGAGCACGTCAGGAACCCGCCCAGTCTCTTCCCGGCCACCAGCCGATGGGCCGCCTTCAGCACCCTCTTAGGAGTAGCGGGAGTCATTGTCCTGCTCATCGATGGAATCACTCCGGGTACTGCCGCAATCAGCGTCTTGCTCTTCAGTTGCGCCCTGATCGGTCACGCAGACCTGCCAGGTCTGACGACTCTCCGTAAGTAACCGCCCACTTTGGGTCCAAGACATCAAAAGAAAAGGAAAGAATATGAACAAGCTTCGCGCTTCGGCGGTAGCTGCAATACTGCTCACCGTGCCCCTGGTGGCAGGGTGCGCGCCAACAACCGCACCGGCAGATTCGGGTGGGGTTCTCTCACGATTCCACGATCAGCAGCTTGAGTGGGCCGCCTGTGAGGACGAAACGCTTGCAAGCTCCGGGACCGAGTGTGCAATGGTGACCGTTCCGCTTGACTATGCCGACCCCGCCGGACGAACCATGTCTGTTGCGATCTCTCGCATTGTCTCCACGGATCCGTCGCAGCGGCGCGGAATTCTGCAATCCAACCCAGGCGGTCCCGGGGGCAGGGGCCTGGGATTGCCTGCAATACTCCGCTCCGGTATGACCGCCGAGGTGGCCAAAGCGTACGACGTCATTGGCATGGATACACGCGGGTTGGGGAAAAGCACTCCGGTGGATTGCGGCGTCCCCCAAATGTCGTGGATGCGATCTGCTGGGACGGACCGCAGCGGCTTCGATGAGAACGTCACCCGTGCCAAGGAAGCTGCTGATCGCTGTTGGGAAAAGTACCCCGATATCCTTCCGCACATTAACACCCAAAATATTGCCCGTGATGTAGACGTCATCCGGGCTGTACTGGGGGAATCGAGGACCTCATTCCTGGGCTGGTCCTACGGCACCTTCCTTGGCGCGACGTACAGCCAGATGTTCCCGGACAAGATCGATCGCCTGGTCCTCGACAGTGCTCCTGATCCGGCGAAGTACGGGATCACCATGTTCAAGGACATGGCCGCCGCGAATGAGAAAGCGATCGATGATTTCTCCGGGTGGGCCGCCACCCGGAATGGTGAGTACGCGCTGGGATCCTCGGCGGGGGAGGTTCGACAAGGCATCGAGAAGCTGATTAGCGATGCGGCGATTAAACCGATCCGTGTGGGTGACTACACGCTTGATGACCATGTCCTGCCTTTCCTGATGTACGCCAATGGGGTCAGCGACCTTGACGCGGACAACCAGACATTCGCGCAGGTACTTGTTCAGTTGCGCGACCTTGCTGCCGGCAAAAGCGTCGATCTCCACCCCATGCTGGTTGGCCTGACCCAGGCGTGGTTTGAGACTGAGCTGGGCACGGGCCCGGACTATTCGGCGACTCTGGCCATACTTTGCGGTGACGCCACCATGCCGGCCGACCCTGAATGGTACTGGGGCGAGATTCAACGGCACCGTGTGGACCAGCCAATCTTTGCGGCCGTGCACAACACCATCACGCCGTGTTCCTTCTGGCGGGATGCTCCCCCCACGCCCATCACCATCGACAACAGCACACCGGCATTGCAGATCCAGGCGGTGGGCGACACCCGGACTACGTATAACCAGGGTCTAGGTATGCACCAGGCCATGCAGGGCTCACGCCTGGTGACTATCCCCGGCCGCATCCACGCCGTGTTCCCGAGCTACGGCAACGAATGCGCCAACGCAGCTGTCAACGACTACCTGCTCGATGGGAGCTTGCCGGAGAGGGACGTGATCTGCAGCGAGTAGGTCCTTGGGCCGGTGCCTGTCCGCTCTGCCGGCTCGGCTAGACTGGCCGACGTGATGACCGGATCGGGCTTTAGCCCTGCACGGATTGGCTACCCGGCCGACCTCTGACGCGCGCGCGTGCTCCTCCTCGTTGATCGATGACCCTGCAATCCATCGAAATGAACCCACCTTCAAGGAGTTATGCATGCCCGCACTTTTCAACCACACCATCATCGGGTCCCTCGACCGCACGGTTTCGGCCGAGTTCTACCGCTCCATCCTCGAAGCCGACGAGGCTCCCGGTTGGGGGCCGTTCACCAACCTCTCACTGGCCGGCGGGGTAATGCTCCAGTTTGCTGAGCCGCCGGTGGAGATCCAGATGCAGCACTACGCATTCCTGGTTGACGACGCGCACTTCGACCGCGCCCATGTGCGATTGGTGAGCGCCGGCGTCGAGCACTGGGCCGATCCCCAGATGACCCGGCCGGGTGAAATCAATTTCAACCATGGCGGCCGAGGGGTGTACTTCAAAGACCCCTCGGGCCACGCGCTGGAGCTGATCACCACGCCGTACTTCTAATCGCGCGCGAGTGTTTCCTTGGGCATTTGGGGTTCGTCGGCCGGGGAAATAATGTTCGACGGATTGATAAATTCACCGTCGCACCAACAGTTGGAGAAAATGATGACCACAACGCGCCAATATGTCGTTGGCCCTGAGGAAGACCTCATCCTGGGGAGGCAATTCCGCAAGAACTCGATCGTTTTCGGCATCATCGGCCTCTTCATTTTCGGCGTGGTCTTTGGTGCCATGGCATTCTTGACGGCTCGGAAGGCCGAGGCATACGGCGTCCAGGCAACTGCCGGAAAGGTTCTGGGGATCGTGGGCTTCGTTCTCGGAGCTATTCTCTCCATTGCCTACTTCGTCATCCGCTGAATCCGCGCGTCCGCAAAGGGCCCGCTCTTGTTCGTCCCACTACCCGTACAACGCCGAGCGGGACGAACAAGGGCGCCCGCGTAGTTGACCTTCTTGGTGTTGCCCAGGTACGTCTCGGGAGTGGTGGCGGAGCTGCGGCCCGAGTGGCTTGGTTCAAAAACTTTTTCAATCCGCACCCATCCATCCCGCGCCACCCTCCGAATAGCTGGTGAGGCACAAACCGCTGGTGAAGCAAAAGCAACACCGGGCAGCCCGTGCCCACACCCAATGGATCCAACGCCCTGGTTCCAAAAACAAGGAGAATGACATGTTGTCCACAAAGCGCCCCGCCCTCGCCTTCGTTGGCCTCACTGCAGCCGCCCTTCTCGGACTCACCGGCTGTGGTGGCTCAAGCACACCTTCCTCGTCCTCGGCTGCCCCGTCCTCCGCGGCACCGTCGTCTGCGGCACCGTCGCCGTCAGCTTCCGCCATGACCAGTGCAGCCATGGATCCGGCCCGCGACCTTGTTGGCCCGGGCTGCGCCGGCTACGCCGCCCAGGTTCCTGACGGCTCAGGCTCGGTAGTGGGCATGGCCCAGGACCCGGTAGCTGTCGCCGCCTCCAACAACCCCCTGTTGAAGACCCTGACCGCCGCTGTTTCGGGCAAGCTCAACCCCAAGGTGGACCTGGTTTCCACCCTGAACGGCAGCGAATTCACGGTCTTCGCACCGGTTGATGACGCCTTCGCCAAGATCGACCCCGCCACGATCGAGACGCTCAAGACGGATGATGCCCTGCTGAGCAAGATCCTCACCTACCACGTAGTCCCCGGCCAGCTGACCCCGGACCAGATCGTCGGCACCCACAAGACGGTTCAGGGCGGCGAAGTGACCGTTGCCGGCTCCAAGGATGCCCTCACGGTTGACGGCGCCAACGTGATCTGCGGTGGCGTCCACACCGCCAACGCAACTGTCTACCTGATCGACTCCGTGCTGATGCCCAAGTAGATCCACCCAGTAGCAACAAGAAGGCAGGCGCCGGGATTCAACCCGGCGCCTGCTTTGTTCTGTGCTGTTCAGCAGTCACTGATCCGGCTTCCGCAAATGGCGCTCCACGAGTTCGGACATCCATGGCCGTTGTCCGTGATAGACAGTGAGGCCTTCCGGTATGCCGTGGACGGTGGATTCGGTCCCTGAAGCGTCAATGGTGATCCGGGCGTTTCCCATGGGGGCGTTGCTGATGTGCAGATCTCCGAAGGAGGCCGGCAGTACGGGATCCAACCAGATTCCTCCGAGGGACACATGCGTGTCGTATCGCATCAGGCTGGTGACCACATGGATGGGAGTGGTGGCTGCCCAGGCTTGCGGCGAACAGGCGGTGGGGTACGGCACGGGTTCGGTGAACTGCTGGCGATCGAAGCCGCAGAAGAGTTCCGGGAGCCGGCCGCCGGAGTATTCCGCAGCTTCCAGCAACGCCGTGCCGATGCGCTGTGCTTCTTCGATGAAACCGTAGCGCAGGAGTCCGGACATGATCAGGGCATTGTCATGGGGCCACACCGAGCCGTTGTGGTAACTGGCGGGATTGTAGGCGCCCATGTTGCTGCCCAACGTGCGTACGCCCCAGCCGCTGAACATCTCCGGAGACATCAAGTGCTCCACCACTGACGGAGCCTTGTCCTCGTCAATCAAGCCAAACCACAGGCAGTGACCCATGTTGGAAGCGCACGCATCAACAGGCCGCTTGTCGCGGTCCAAGGCCACTGCGTAGTAGCCCTTGTCCGGAAGCCAGAAGTCTTCGTTGAATTTTTGCTTCAGGCGATCCGCGCGTTCCCGGAGTTCGGACGCAAGGGCGAGGTCGCCGTCGTCGTAAGCCATCCAGGCCCGCGACACATAGGCGCCGTGCACGTAGGCCTGGACTTCGCACAGCGCCAGCGGCGGTTCCGCGATGGTGCCGTCGGCGAAATTGATACCGTCCCAGGAATCCTTCCATCCCTGGTTGATGAGGCCGTGCTCGTTGGGCCGGCCATATTCCACGAAGCCATCGCCGTCGCGGTCACCATAGTCGCGGATCCAGTCGAGCGCTCGGTCGGCGTGGGGGAGGAGGGCAGAGATGGTGTCCTTGCCGAAACCCCAGCGACTCACCGAACCCAGGACCACTACAAAGAGGGGTGTGGCATCCACGCTCCCGTAGTAGGCCGACTTTCCGCCCAACGCCTGGCCAGTGGTGACATCGAGCCTGACCTCGTGCAGGATCTTTCCCGGCTCTTCCTCGGTGTCCGTGTTGACCACGCTCCCCTGAAGGTCGGCCAAGGTGCGGAGCGTCCCCAAGGCAAGGGACGGATCGACCGGCAGGGCCATCTCCGAAGCCCAGAGGGAATCGCGGCCGAACAACGTCATGAACCAGGGTGCGCCGGCGGCTACCACCACCCTGTCCGGGTGGTCCGGGTCTTGGATTCTGAGAGCGCCCAAGTCCTCATAGCTCCGGCGCAGGGTCCGTTCAATGGAGCGGTTGCCGATCTGCAGCACCGGGATTTTGGCCACCCACTCTTCGCGCCGCCTGTCACTGGGCGACATCCCGCCGCGGCTTGGATGGGCAAAAGGAACGGTAGTGCCGTCAACGGTGGGTGCCACGCTGACCCGCGTGCTCCACTGCCCAAAGGGCGCGATGGTGGTCCTGAAGCCCAGCGCCTTGGCTCCCACTCCTGCGCCTTCGGCCCGGATCATCACGGACTTCCGGATGCCCTCCCATTGCCCGCGAATTTCGAGCGAATCGCCCTCCAGGCGCCGGGTTTCCTTCCACTCCCGGGTGATGCGCGCTTCCTTCACTTCAAAGAGGTCCGCGAAGTCCGCCTCGACCACCAGGACAATGCTGCATTCGGCCGGTTGCCTCGAGTAGTTCCGGACAGTGATCTCTTCGAGGATTCCGGCTCCCACTTCACGCAGCCGTTCAACCAGCAGGGGGCTGTCAGCGTATCCGTCCGAGCGGGGTACCCGTCCTGCGAACAACGCCCGGTAGGGTTCCTTGGTTTCTGCAGCGAGTTGTTCGATGGGCTGGCCGTTGATGGTCAGCTCCCATCGGGACAGAATCCTGGTGTCCTGATGGAACACCCCTTGCGGAAGCCCGGGATGAATGTCCCCGTTGGCGGAGGAAATACAAAACGAGGAGCCTTCAACCAGCGTGATCGTGTCAGAGCCGAGTGGCCCGGCGGCGGTATCGGCATTCCATCCAGCCACGTCCGTGCCTCCAATCACCACGCCCGGCCCGGCGGCGTTGGCGGGCCGCTCGTGGGCGCCGCCGCCCTGTGGACCCGGGGTGTGGATGTATCCGAAACTACGCCGAAGTGGGGGCTGGCACCAGAGCCTGGGACTATAGTGAGGGAACAGGACACTCGCTGATGCAGCCCGGCGGACCGTTTTTTCTTCCGCCCCGGAGGCCCCCGTAATGACCGACACCCAAATCACTGAATTTATCCGCGATTGCGTGGTGTTCGAGGACGATACCGAGAAGGGCCTGGACTTCGACACTGTCTACGGTCTCTATATCAGTTGGTGCGTTCTCGGGCACAAAGTACCCATCCCCGACGCCGCCCTCAAGACCGCGTTGGAACGTGAAGGCTTGAAGCCAAGCAAGGTACAGGGCCGGCGTATCTACGCCGGCATGAGCATGGTGGGACCAGCCGCCAGGGACTACGTAGTCAACAGCCTTCCCGTGTGGACCGGTAAAGAGACCACCATCCCTGTGCTGGGCGACATGGAGCAGGAAGCCCTTCCGTCCATCGCCTGACCCGTCGGCCAGCAACCGTACAGCCCATGCCCCTAGGATTCGATAGGGGCATGGGCTGTCCCCATTTCCCGGGCCCGCCGAAAGGAAACACGTGAAGCCGTCCATCGTATGGTTCCGAGACGACCTGCGGGTCGCCGATAACCCGGCCTTGCGGGCCGCCGTCGACGACGGAGCGGCTGTTGCGCTGTACGTCCTCGACGAAGAATCGCCTGGCTTCCGCCCCCATGGTGGTGCGGCCCGCTGGTGGCTGCACCACTCGTTGACGGCGCTCCGTGAGGACCTGGCGGCACTTGGCGTGCCCTTGCTGCTCCGCCGCGGCCCGGCCGCAACGATAGTGCAGAAGACCACGACGGCGATCGGTGCCGGCGCCCTGTACTGGAACCGCCGCTACGGTACGGCCGAGCGAACGGTCGACGCCGGTATCAAGGCTTGGGCGGGCGAGGACGGCCTGCACGTCTCCAGTTTCCAGGCGTCCCTGCTGCACGAGCCGTGGAACGTCACCACCAAAACCGGTGGCCAGTACAAGGTTTTCACGCCGTTTTGGCGGACCGTTTCTGCACAGGATTTCCGCGAGCCGTTGGCCGCTCCTGAAAAGGGTCAGGGATTCACCGGCGAGTTGCCCGCCTATGACCAGTTGGACTCGTGGCACCTGCTGCCCACCAAACCGGACTGGTCGGAGGGACTGGCGGAAGCTTGGACACCTGGCTCAGCTGCGGGCCATGAACGTCTTGCCGAGTTCGTTCGCAACGGGCTCGGGGAGTACAGCGAAGGCCGCAACCGTCCGGATACCGACGGAAGCAGCAGGCTCTCTCCCTACCTGCGATGGGGTGAGCTCAGCCCCTTCCAGGTGTGGCACGCACAGGCCGCCAAGCGCTCCGGAGGTCCGGAGAGCGCCGCCATTTTTGCTTCGGAGCTCGGCTGGCGCGAATTCTGCTGGCACCAGTATTTCCACAACCCGCAGCTGGCCACCGCCAATCTCCGGTCCGAGTTCGACCGGTTCCCGTGGGCCTGGCCGGGGGCTGCTGGTGCCGGTGTTGACGCAGCAGGCAAGCACCCCGGCCACGAGACCGCACCCGAGGAGCTGCGCGCCTGGCAACAAGGCCGCACCGGTTTCCCCATGGTGGACGCCGGGCAGAGGCAGCTGTGGCGCACCGGATGGATGCACAACCGCGTGCGCATGGTGGCCGCCAGCTTCCTGGTGAAGAACCTTGGCATCCATTGGCAGCTTGGTGAGCAGTGGTTCTGGGACACCCTGGTGGACGCCGATCCAGCATCGAACCCGGCCAACTGGCAGTGGGTGGCAGGCTCCGGTGCCGACGCATCCCCGTTCTTCAGGATCTTCAATCCGGAGGCCCAGCGCACCAAGTTCGACCCTCAGGGGAAGTACATCGCCCGCTGGATTCCTGAGTTCGGCACGCCCGACTACGCGGAGGAGATCGTGGACCTCAAAACCACCCGGGCGGAGGCTCTGGAAGCGTACAAGGGGATGAAGGAAGTGCACTAGCCACTCCACATGCCGGGCCGCGCCCCCGAAAACCTTCCTCTGGAAATTAGTAGGAAGTCCGAGTATATTCGGGTTCAGAGATGACCTGGATCACAGTTGGTCACGTGTTCCCCGCAGCGGTCCCAGCACCCGGCGGCACGGCAGTCATTCACGATGCAAAGGAGCATTCCACCATGGTGCGCGAGCTTTCACACTACGTAGACGGCCAAAGGATCGACGGCACGTCGGGCCGGTTCAGCGATGTCTTTGATCCCTGCACGGGCGAGGT